>JBLHXM010000055.1:0-22794 GCA_047630395.1 Dokdonia sp. | reverse complement strand
AATTGGCTAGCCAATGCTAATGACTGGAACTTATCTCGCAGTCGATTCTGGGGGGTTCCTTTACCTATTTGGCGTACCGAAGATGGAAAAGAAGAAATCATTATTGGATCTATTGCCGAACTTAAAATAGAAATGGCAAAAGCCGTTGCTGCTGGGATGCTTGACAAAGACATTTTTGAAAGGTTTAAAGTGGGTGACATGAGTGAGGCTAACTATGAGCTTGTTGATCTACATAAAAATGTTGTAGACCGGATCACCTTAGTTTCGGAGTCTGGACAACCCATGAAGCGTGAGAGTGATCTGATTGATGTTTGGTTTGACTCTGGATCGATGCCGTACGCACAATGGCACTACCCTTTTGAAAATAAAGAGCTCGTAGAAAATACATGGCGTAAAGCCGATTTTATTGCAGAAGGGGTTGACCAAACGCGCGGATGGTTTTATACGTTACTCGCTATCTCTACTATGATTTTTGATGACGTAGCCTATAAGAATGTAGTTTCCAATGGTCTAGTTTTGGACAAGAATGGACAAAAAATGTCCAAGCGTCTTGGGAATGCTGCAGATCCATTTGAAACCTTAGATACCTATGGAGCCGATGCCACGCGTTGGTATATGATCTCCAATGCGAATCCATGGGATAACCTGAAGTTTGACTTGGAAGGTATTGAAGAGGTAAAACGCAAGTTCTTTGGAACGCTTTACAATACCTATAACTTCTTTGCGCTCTATGCTAATTTAGATAATTTCGCTTTCGCGGAAGCTGAAATCGCACTGGCAGATCGACCAGAAATAGATCGCTGGGTATTATCAGAACTACATACGCTCATTGCAAAGGTAGATGCTTTTTACGCAGACTATGAGCCTACCAAAGCCGCACGTGCTATTGATTCTTTTGTACAAGAAAACTTATCCAATTGGTTTGTACGTCTCAGTAGGAGACGTTACTGGAAGGGAAGTTATGAAACCGATAAAATTTCTGCATATCAAACCTTGTACACTTGTTTAGAAACCGTTGCCAAATTGAGTGCTCCCATAGCACCCTTCTTTATGGAGCGTCTCTATCAAGATCTCAATAAGGTAACAGGAAAAGAAAACTTCGAAAGCATTCATTTGTCGGATTTCCCGGTGTCTGATACGAAATGTATAGACAAAGCGTTAGAACACAAGATGCAGAAAGCACAGATTGTGAGTTCGTTGGTACTTTCGCTTAGAGCGAAAGAGAAGATCAAAGTACGTCAGCCATTACAACGGATCATGATTCCAGTCCTGTCAGAAGAAGATAAAGAATCGATTCTTTCTGTCGCCGATTTAATTAAATCGGAGGTAAATGTGAAGGAAATAGAGTTAATCAGTGACGATTCTGGTATCCTTGTAAAGCAAATTAAGCCTAATTTCAAAGTCCTCGGCCCTCGATTTGGAAAAGACATGAAGCTGATTGCCAATAAGATAAGCTCTTTAAGCGCAGAAGATATTTCAAAAATCGAACGAGATGGTACATTGGAAGTTGACATTAATGGAAAAATGACTAATTTAGAATCTGGTGATGTAGTCATTTCATCGCAAGATATTGAAGGCTGGTTAGTTGCTAGTAATGCTGGCATGACCGTCGCACTTGATGTTGTGATCTCTGAAGAATTGAAAAAAGAAGGAGTGGCGCGAGAAATAGTCAATCGTATTCAGAACCTACGTAAAGATGCCGGTTTTGAAGTTACTGATCGTATTGATGTAACTATTCAAAGCAATGAACAATTGGACCAGGCAGTCATCGACAATATGACCTACATTAAAAGTGAAACGCTGACAGAACAACTTAACTTAACAGATAACATCGCCGACGGCGTTGAAATAGTATTCGATACTATTGAGACCAAGCTGGCCATTAAAAAACACTAAATATGGCAACTGACACGAATAAAAATCGCTTTAGTGACGCAGAGTTAGAAGAATTTCGTGCGTTGATTCAAGCTAAAATTGAAAAATCGCAACACGATCTTGAACTAATTAAAAGTGCGTACTTAAATGATGGTACCAATGGTACAGACGATACTTCTCCTACCTTCAAGTCTTTTGATGAAGGAAGTGCAACGATGAGCAAAGAAGCTAATAGTGCACTTGCTATTCGTCA
The DNA here is from genome assembly GCA_047630395.1 of Dokdonia sp. Taxonomy (GTDB): domain Bacteria; phylum Bacteroidota; class Bacteroidia; order Flavobacteriales; family Flavobacteriaceae; genus Dokdonia. The sequence goes on along the minus strand of JBLHXM010000055.1, from coordinate 20,666 downwards.
AGAAAAATTTATCCGTGATTTGAAAAACGCTTTGGTGCGTATTCAAAATAAAACCTATGGCCTTTGCCGAGTAACTGGGAAATTAATTAATCCAGAGCGCTTAAAACTCGTTCCTCATGCTACTCTTAGCATAGAAGCAAAAAATATGCAAAGCTAAAAGCCACATCCTATTGTATTAAAAATCCCTTTCAAAAACTTGAAAGGGGTTTTTTTGTTTTGCGTCAGTTATCCTTTGGCGCTTTTTAAACTCTTGAGATAAACACCACACTAAAGCCCAAGAGCATCGCTCCGAAGTCATGTATAGCGATACTATGAGATCTCGAAACCAACTTCATCAAGAAGCTTTCGCTTTAAAAAAACAAAAAAATAATTTCCCCTTACATATATCCCAGGCAATATTCCCTTTTATCTTATAAACGTGAACCTCTTTTTAGGTCCTGTTTTAGACAATATGTTTTGAGAAGATTGTAAAAACATCTTCAAAAGGTGTAAGCATGCTCTTTGTTGTATCTTTATTCCCTTTAATATTCACTCTTAATGATTTCCTATTGAAGCTACTTTCTTCTTTTATATTGCTCCTTGTATTCCTCGGAATATCTCAGGATAGCCTTGGGCAAAAATTATTGGAAGAAACCTTTTACGATAAAGATATAGAGGGATTGTATATCAAAAGTGATGAGATTTTTGAAATACATTTAAGCGCTTCATCGTCTGATCACATAACGATAGGTACGCGTATTGAAGGCGAAACTTTTGAAAGTTCCTTACTCAAAACACGTGTTGAAAATAAGATCCTCAAAATTGAAACTGGAAAAACTCCTGGTTTTGAGCCTTTTAATGATAAGCTTTCAGCACACAAAGTGCTTTCAATAGTGCTGTATATCGAACTCCCAGAAGGCATGGACATCCACATATTTTCAACCTTATCCAGTGTTGATGCTCAAGGTCGTTTTGGACAGGTACACATTAACCTAGGAAGAGGAGGGTGCCGTTTGGTCGATTTTCGCTTTCGCGAAAGCGCAACCATTAATACACTCACAGGTACGATTAACGTGGAAGTAGACATGGCAGACGTACAGGCACAATCTCGCAATGGAAATGTCGTTATATCTCCAGGTTTCACCAATGGATTTCCTCTTGTGTTAAAAAGTGTCCATGGTGATGTCATCGTAACAAAACTCCTGTAAAAAGTGTATTTTTGCGCCTTTAAAGAATTATTATGTCGCTCAAAAAAGCCGGTCTTATTATCTTTTTAATCCTTCTTGTAGATCAAGTTAGTAAGGTATACATCAAGTTACATTTTATGGAATATGAGTCCATCCAAGCATTTGGTTTGGATTGGTTTCGCATTTATTTCGTAGAAAATGAAGGCGCCGCTTGGGGTACAAAAATTCCTGGAGAATATGGTAAGGTTGGCCTTTCGTTGTTCCGAGTACTCATCGCTCCGGTTATTGGTTATTGGCTCGTGAAGTCTATTCGTGAGCACGCCCCAAAACTTCTTATTATATCGATTTCATTGATTTTTGCAGGAGCGGTAGGAAACATTATTGACTCTCTTCTTTATGGCGTTATCTTTAGTGCTAGTGACAGCAATACGATTGCGACCTTCCTTCCGGAAGTTGGTTACGCAAAACCTTTATATGGTAAGGTTGTAGACATGTTATACTTTCCTCTTATAGAAAACGCAGTACTTCCAGATTGGATTCCTTTCTGGGGAGGAAGTAAATTCACCTTTTTCAATGCAATTTTTAATATTGCAGATATGGCAATCAGTACGGGAGTAGGAATTCTATTGGTCTTTAACAAGCGCGTATTTCCTAAACCGGAAAAAGAACAAATAGCTAGCTAAATACCTTTATTACCGCGGTCTTCTAATTTAGAAGGCGTGTACCTCTTTTGGCGAAACACAGTATTTCATGGATATATCTAAGGGATTTGTTGGTATATGTATTTCTTCCGGACCAAAAAAGGAAAGACCAATTGTGATCACATCTGGACGACATAGTGCGAGCATTTTATCGTAAAATCCCTTGCCATACCCAACTCGATTCCCTAATGTATCATACGCCAATAAGGGAACAAACACGACGTCTGCTTTCGCGAAAGCGATCTCAATAGCATCATCGTCAGGTTCTGGGATACCATAAGAACTGACCGTAATCTTTGTGTTATCCAAGAGAAGATAGTTTTTCATGGTACCTGATTCAAAGTCTGTTTTAGGCACTAAAACATGCTTATCCTTCCCGCTCAAAATACTCAACAGATATTCTGTATTGACTTCTTTTAAACGATTGATTGGAAGAAAAATATGATAATAGTTGTGATCCCAAATATCCAAGGACAATGCGGTGTTCGCAATTTCTAAACTATACTGATCGCGTTCTTCATCGGTCAAGGAAGCCCTTAAGTCTTTATACTTCTTCCTCAGATTCTTTTTGACTGCCCCCATCCGATTTCTCTCTAGATATATTAAAAATCGCATCGCCTTGATACACAAGAGATGCCTCGTTTACGTTGATCAAATAGCCCGCATGATTTGATTTCACAAGGTGTCTAAACTGTCCGTATGGATCTGTAATCGTCGCAATATACTCGCCTTTTTCTACATATTTCCCACAGGGAACTTTCACATGTAAAAGACCAGAATACTTGGCGCGTAACCACTGGGAGTGTTTTACGTGCTTCGAAGGGCCCATGACTTTAGGAAGCTCCAATGCAGGATCTAGCATATCTAAATGTGCAAGAAAACGCATGACACCAGAAACACCCTCTCTCGCAATTTCTTTATTACTGACTTTTGATTTTCCGCCTTCAAATAAGAGAAAGGGTATTCCTAGTCTCGAACAAGTAGCCCTATATGATTTTGGAATGACCTTAGAATTAAGGGTAAAAGGAGCATTAAAAATAGCTGCGTATTCCGTGGAAACTTTATCCGATGGATCGATACGTACTTGCGCCACATTGAAACGACTTGCGCCACCTGTATGAAAGTCCATGCAAAAATTAGCGACAGGTAGTATTTTTTTGACAAACTGATATGCAAATCGGCTCGCAAGTGATCCTCTTGGATTCCCAGGAAAAACTCGATTTAGGTCTCTTCCATCCGGAAAGGCACGTTTCATGTCTAAAAAACCAAAAATATTAACCACCGGAATACATATAATAGTTCCTTTTTGAGGCTTGTTTAACTTCTTTGAAATAAGTTGGCGTACAATCTCTACACCATTGATTTCGTCTCCATGGATTCCGGAAGTAATCAATACAATGGGGCCAGGTATCTTAGATCTCTCTATAATTATGGGAACCTCAACAGGGGAGGTCGTATATAGCTTAGCAAGGTTAAAATTAATTGTTTTGCTCGCCCCTGGTGCAATTTGTTCACCTAAGAGTGTTAGTATATTGTTTTCGTCTAAAGATGCCAATGCAGAATAGGTGTTTAAATATTTTGTTCGATGTAACGAATGATTGTTTTTGCAATATCAGTTCCTGTGGCTTTTTCAATACCTTCCAATCCTGGTGAAGAATTTACTTCCAGTATCAATGGGCCACGATCACTTTGTAACATATCCACTCCAGCAACACCTAGACCCATAGCCTTTGCGGCTTTAATAGCAGCGTTTTCTTCTTCATCAGAAAGTTTTATGATGCTTGCTGAACCTCCGCGGTGTAGATTTGATCTGAATTCTCCTTCTTTTCCTTGCCGCTTCATGGCGCCTACAATTCGACCATCCACAACAAAGGCTCGAATATCGGCTCCTTTTGCTTCTTTGATATATTCCTGAATGATAACACGTGCCTCAAGACCATTAAATGCTTCAATAACAGATTCGGCGGCATTTCTAGTCTCTGCAAGTACAACGCCAAGACCTTGCGTTCCTTCCAAGAGTTTAATAATAAGTGGAGCCCCACCTACATGATCAATTACTTCGCTCACATCTCGAGAATAGTTCGTAAAAATCGTCTTAGGCAATCCTAATTTTGACTTGGATAAAATTTGAAGACTTCGCAATTTATCTCTACTTACAACCAAAGCTTGTGAGGTTGTGGTGGTAAAGGTATTCATCATTTCAAATTGTCTCACTACAGCCGTCCCATAAAACGTAATAGATGCTCCAATACGTGGGATGATAGCATCTGTGGTTTCTAAGTGACGCCCTTTATAATAAACGATGGGATTCTTTTTTTCAATAATCAAATCACACTTCAAAGGATCAATAACTTCTACGCTATGTCCTCTTTGGTGACCTGCCTCTACAAGTCTATCTGTTGAATAAAGACCCGGATTACGAGATAGTATTTTTAGGTTCATTTGTTTTATTTTTAAAAGACACCTCTGTAAGCTCTGTGTCTACGATAAATTTCTTGGTTAAAAACTTTCGCCCCAAAAGTACTGGAAAACGCATATCCTCTCTCGAACTTAGGGTTAACGAAATGCTATATTTCTTATTGAAGATAAATATTTTAGTCTGCACTTCATACCGATATTGAATTTCTCCGTTGCTACTTTTTACTGCTGCAATATCATAGTCTTTAAAGATAAATTCACGTCCGTCATAATTAGGATGAGATGCATCAAAAAAAGTGCAAATAAGTATCCCCCCTTCTTCACGTATGTTCGTACAATGAACAGAACTCGTGTAAGCACCGGTATCTACTTTCACATCGATATCATTAAAGCCTAGTTCGGGAAAATCTGCCCTATCTGTTCGTCCAATTACTTTTTTAGCCATCACCTATTAAAAAGAAGTACAAGGTACGTTTTTGAAATATTGAATATACTTTTTTTTAATGGGATTTTTACGCTTTCGCGAAAGCGTAGTCCCACACAATTAATATCTTTGAGTATGCCGACTAAGCCTCTTGACATTCAATTAAAGACATTACCTACAAGTCCTGGGATTTATCAGTACTATGACAAAGACGGGAAACTACTCTATGTTGGGAAAGCCAAAAATCTAAAAAAGCGGGTGCTCTCCTATTTTAATAAAACCTTAGAAAACGGTCGCATTAGGACCATGGTTAAAAAAATCTACGAGCTAAAGCATATTGTCGTAGAAACAGAAACCGATGCCCTGCTTCTGGAAAACAGTCTTATCAAAGAATATCAGCCGCGATATAATGTACTTCTAAAAGATGATAAAACATATCCTTGGATTTGCATAAAAAATGAACGATTCCCTCGTGTATTCCCTACACGGAGGGTTATTAAAGACGGCAGCGAGTACTACGGTCCTTATACCAGCATGAAGACGGTTAAAACCCTACTTGACCTTATTAAAAGTTTGTACAAACTACGTACCTGCAATTACGATCTTTCTAAGGCAAAAGTTGATGCCGGAAAATTTAAAGTTTGTTTGGAATATCATTTAGGAAATTGCGAAGGCCCTTGTGAAGGAAAGCAGCAAGAAGCAAATTATCAGGAACATATAGAACATATTAGGCAGATCGTAAAAGGGGATTTTAAAACATCCCTTTCCATGTTTAGGCTACAAATGCAAAAGCATGCTGATGCGATGGAATTTGAAGATGCTCAGCGGATCAAAGAAAAATTAGAAATACTAGAAAACTATCAATCAAAAAGCACCGTTGTACATCCTAAAATCACCAATGTCGATGTGTTTACGATCATCTCTGATGAAGGATACGGATATGTCAATTTTCTACAGCTTTCTCATGGAGCCATTATCAGGTCTCACACTTTGGAACTCAAAAAGAAACTTGACGAAAGCGATAAGGAACTATTAGAAATTGGAATTGTTGAAATTCAGCAGCGTTTTAATTCGCTCTCCAAAGAAATTTATGTCCCTTTTCCTATCTCCCTTGGAGATCATGTAAAAATTACCATACCGAAGCTGGGAGATAAAAAAAGGATATTAGAGCTTTCTGAGCGCAATGCAAAATACTTCAGAATGGAGCGCTTCAAACAGACTAAAATTGTCGACCCGGATCGTCATACTAATCGTGTTATGTCCCAAATGAAAGTAGATCTTCGCCTTCAGGTAGAGCCGCGTCACATTGAGTGTTTTGACAATTCTAATATTCAAGGAACAAATCCTGTGGCGGCCTGTGTCGTTTTTAAAGATGGCAAGGCCAGCAAGAAAGACTATCGGAAGTTTAATATAAAGACCGTAGAAGGCGCAGATGACTTTGCGAGTATGGAAGAGGTAGTTTTCAGACGTTATAAACGGCTCCTCAACGAAAACGAACCGCTTCCGCAACTCATTATTGTGGATGGGGGGAAAGGACAGCTTTCTAGTGGCTTAAAAGCATTAGAGGCCCTTGGTCTTCGGGGCACTATTGCCATTGTGGGAATTGCAAAACGGCTTGAGGAAATTTATTACCCCGATGACAGTATTCCGCTCTATTTAGATAAAAAAAGTGAAACCTTAAAAATCATCCAACAATTGCGTAATGAAGCCCACCGCTTTGGAATTACTTTTCACAGAAATAAAAGATCCAATGCTGCGTTAGGAACAGAGCTAGAAACCATTGCTGGTATAGGAGAAAAAACCATCATCGATTTATTGAAACATTTTCGTTCTGTTTCTAAGGTAAAAGAAGCAGACAAAAAGAACCTTGCAGAGGTTGTAGGTCAAGCCAAAGCCACTATCTTGTATAACCATTATCATTCGGAACCTTGAAAAAACTAATACTCATATTTTTCCTATTTTCCTTGGCTGTTCAGGCACAAAAACCCGAGCCCAAAGAGGATCTCAAAGTGGGACTCGTCTTAAGTGGTGGTGGTGCCAAAGGACTAGCACATGTGGGCGTGCTTAAGGTTCTTGAAGAAGCTGGAGTTCGCATTGATTACATTGCAGGGACAAGTATGGGCGCTATTGTAGGTGGCCTCTATGCCTCGGGATATAGTGCAGATGAATTGACTGCTATTTTTACCAATGTCAATTTTGACGATATTATACAGGATGGTTTGCCTCGCAGCGCCAAAACTTTCTACGAAAAAGAAGATGCAGAACGGTATGCTTTGACGCTGCCTTTTGATAATTTCAAACTGTCATTTCCAGAGGCCTTGTCCAAAGGACAAAACATCTACAACATGCTCAGTAGGATATTGGACCACGTAAGTCATATTGATGATTTTGCTGCGCTTCCGATTCCTTTTTTCTGTATTGCAACCGATGTAGAAAAAGGACAAGAAGTCATTTTGGACAAAGGATATTTACCCGAAGCCTTAAGCGCAAGCGGAGCATTACCAACGCTTTTCAGTCCTGTGATGATTAATGATCAACTCCTCATTGATGGAGGTGTTGTGAATAATTATCCAGTAGAAGAGTTACGTGCCAAAGGAGTTGATATCATTATTGGAGTCGATGTTCAAGAGGCCTTAAAAAGTAGAGAGAATCTTAGATCGGCACCCGATATATTATTGCAAATTAATAACTATCGTACCATTAAAGTCATGACTGAGAAAAAGGCATTGACTGACATCTACATTCGTCCTGATATCTCAGGTTTTTCAGTAGTTTCATTCAACGACGGTCTTCGAATTGTTGAAGAAGGAAAGAAAAAAGCCATAGAACAATTTGAAGCTTTAAAAAGCTTAGCCATGCGCCAGCACAAAAACCTTCCTGTTGCAACGGATAATCCGTTAGCCAGACCAGTGCCTAAAGACAGTATTCGCATTGCAGCTGTTGCGATGTCTGGCAATACCAACTATACCCGCTCGTATATTATGGGGAAGCTAAAATCAGACCCTCCAGAGACACTGAGCTATGAAGAATTCAACGAAAGTATAAATAATCTTTCAGCAACCAATAACTTTGATCACATTGGACATCGATTTATTTCCATCCCTAGTGGAAAAGTACTGCAATTGGATCTACAGGAATCTAAAAGTACACAGTCGGTACGACTAGGGATTCACTATGATGATTTATATCGCAGTGCTGCTCTTATAAATTTCACAAAAAAACGACTTCTATTTAAGAATGATATCGCTTCTGTAGATTTTATATTAGGAGATAATATTCGGTATGATTTCGACTACTATATTGACAAGGGTTATTATTGGAGTGTTGGATTCAAGTCTTCGCTAAATGGTTTTTCAAAAGGAGTAAGTGCCCAATTTTTTGAAGACTTAGGTGCTATGGATTTTGGAGATGTCAACAGAGTTACGCTCGAATATCAAGACGTGACCAATCAATTGTATCTACAAACTTTATTTCTAAAACAATTCTCTTTGGATTTAGGGGTAGAACACAAATATTTAGACGTTGAAACAGAAACAATCGCGAGTGTAATCGCTACAGAAAATGCTTTTGTATTTGAAAAAAGTCATCTGGCAGGCGCCTATGCTCAGCTTAGATATGATAGCTTAGACAATCGATATTTTCCATCTTCCGGAGTGTATTTTAATGGAGATTTCAATCTGTATTTATATTCCTCTGATTACAACAACAACTTTACTGAATTTTCAATCGCCAAAGCTCATATCAAATATGCTACTAGCCCCACCCACTTTCTCACCTTTATCGCTGAGGCGTCTGGAGGCTTTAAAGTAGGCGGTACGGATACGCGTTCGCTCGATTTCCTATTGGGAGGATATGGCAATCGCCTCACCAATAATGTGATCCCTTTTTACGGCTATGATCACATTAGTTTTGGAGGTTCTGGTTATTTAATGGCTGGCTTGACTGCGGATTTTAAAATTCTTAAAAAAAACCACCTTAATCTTTCGGCGAATTTTGCGAATGCAGGAGACAATCTTTTTTCTACAGACAACTGGTTGCCCCCACCGGCCTATACGGGATATGCTATTGGATATGGCTATGATTCTTTCCTTGGTCCATTAGAACTTAAATACACCTATAGTCCAGAGATAAATGAGAGTGAGTTTTTCATTAGTTTAGGATTTTGGTTTTAACAATATTTGGCTAAATTTCATTTTTATCATTTAATTAACAATATAACTAAGAATAATGTTGATTAATGAGAGTTTTAGTTATGTATTGTATAATCTAAACTCACAATTATGAAAATCATCATCAAAACAGCTATGCTCGCTTGCCTTATTTTTGCAAGCTGCACCTCAGAAAAAAAAGAAGCCTCTCGAACACTTGAGACGCAAACAATTACTGAAAAACCACTGCTTGCACAAGCACAAACCCTTAGTGAAACTTTCATTACGAAGTCCTTGTATGTAAATGCCCCAAGTGGCTTATCCCTCAGAGAAAGTACAAATCTAAAATCTAAAAAGATTTTGACATTACCATATGGTGCTCAAGTCAAACACCTTAGTGCCCCAGCACATACTTCTATGACCATTGAAGGTATCAGTGGAAACATGATTGAGGTAGCATATCAAGGCGCAACTGGCTTTGTGTTTAATGGATTTCTTTCTGATTTGGCCCCGCCATTCCAAGATGAGGCTATTGAAGCTTATGCCAAACGCATCTCAATAGAAAACGCTCCAGTAACAGTAACGAAAAAAACAAACGAGAAAGGAGCTGCATTTGGTCAGACAACGGTTATTCTTTTACCTGCTAAGGGATGGAATGAAGCTTATGCTATTTCAAAGCGTCTATTTGACCTTCCCAAAAGCCTTTCTCTTGATCTTAGTGGACTATCCGGGCCTATGGTTATAGAAAATGCAAACAAGCGAATAAAAACACTTATTGACGAAATAGCTGTAGTTCATAATACCCATAATGAAATTGATAAAATCGTCTATACGTACAGCCTAAAAACTTATGGCCGTACGATTACAATTATGAAAGACCGCCAAGGTTTTACAGTAACAGAAATAGAAGTATCTAAATAGAACTCTTACTGTTCTCCATAAAAAAAGCCCACAAAATTGTGGGCTTTTTTCTTAACACTATTTGAAATATTATACTTGAGAAACACGCAGAGTATTTACCATTCCTTTAGCAACAATAGGCATCGCCGCGAGATTAATGAGCATGTCCCCTTTTTTTACGAATCCTTTATCTAATGCTATTTGATTCACATCTTCTACAGTTTCATCCGTACTCACATACTTATCATAATAGACCGCTCTCACTCCCCACAATAAATTAAGTTGCGTAAGAATATGCTTGTTTGAGGTGAACACTAATATATGTGCTTGTGGTCTCCAGGCCGATATTTGAAAAGCTGTATATCCACTATTAGTCAATGTTGAAATAGCTTTTGCATTTATTTCATTTGCCATAAGAGCAGCATGATAACAAATTGATTTCGTAATATATCTTTTGGTTCGAATGTGTGGAGGATCTTGAGGCACTTGGATCAATTCTGAATCTTCTACATTCTTACAGATAGATGCCATCTTCTCAATAACTTGCACGGGGTATTGCCCCACAGAAGTTTCTCCCGAAAGCATCACCGCATCGGCACCATCCATCACGGAGTTTGCGACGTCATTAACCTCTGCTCTCGTAGGTGTTAAGCTAGAGATCATCGTCTCCATCATTTGCGTTGCTATGATTACTGGGATTCGAGCTTTTTTTGCTCGTAATACCAATTGTTTTTGAATTAATGGAACTTCTTCTGCTGGTATTTCCACGCCTAAATCTCCACGGGCAACCATCAACCCATCACAATGGGCAACAATTTGATCAATATTTACAACCGCTTCTGGTTTTTCAATTTTTGCAATAATTGGAATCTTATACTCTGCATGCTCCTCGATGATAGCACGCAGCTCTTTCAGGTCGTCTGCATGACGTACAAAAGACAAGGCCATCCAATCCACTTTCAGACCTATTGCAAAAATGGCATCCTTTACATCTTTCTCTGTTAAGGCTGGTAATGATATATTGGTATTGGGTAGGTTAACTCCTTTACGTGAACGCAAGGGGCCCCCTTGGATTACCTTTGCCTCAACTTCGCTTTTGCCATCCGTTTTTACGACTTCAAACATCAGTTTCCCATCATCTAGCAGAATCCGTTCTCCCTTCTTTACATCTCTGGGGAACTGCTGATAGTTCATGTAAACACGCTCTTTGGTTCCTTCAAACTCTTCTCCCGTAGAGAAAGTAATTATATCTCCAGGATCCACCACCACTTCTTCCTTCATACGCCCAACTCGAAGTTTTGGTCCTTGAAGGTCACCTAAAATCGAGGTATTATGGCCGTACTTTTCGCTCAATTCCCGTATCATCTTAACACGTTCCTTTACATCTTCGTAATCGGCGTGAGAAAAATTAATTCTAAAGACATCCACTCCCGCTTCCATCATCTTTTTGATTGTTTCCCGCTTACTTGTAGCTGGCCCGAGGGTGGCTACAATTTTTGTCTTTTTTCTAGTTGGCATTATTCAAATATTAAATTTTCTTTGGCTTTTAATGATGACACTTCAATAGAGTAGGCCGTCACTATTTGCGGTATTTGATTTAGAGTTGTTACTGTTTGCGCTTTCGCGAAAGCGGAACCATCCTCTGTAATTCGTATTAAATAATCTACTTTGGGTAATTCTTGCATGAATTGATAACTTACTATCGCCGTGTCTTGATTGCCAAAAAGCCCTTGATTCGAAGCTAATTTTGTCACACGTGTACGATTCTCGATAAGCTGATACGTATTGTAATTTGGTATATCTTCAAACTCAAAAAAAGCAAATTGAACGATATCTTCTTGATACGACATTTGAACATCTTGCCGACTTCGAGCAAGTTTTATTTTCAAATGTTTATTGAGAAGGAAGGCAAGATAATAAGGCTCTAACGAGCAATGTACGGCGATGAGCGTAAAGTCATACCCGATATCATCATCCATCACAAGTTTATAGGTACCCATATTTTTTTTACCAAAAATAAAGATACATAATGTAGGGAAATCCCTTGTGGCTTATTTGAGCAAATGCACGAAAACGTTTGCGACTAAGGGCTTTTATTTCAGTCCGAAATGGGCAGTGAAAATGAAACAATAGTCCCTTTTTCTACTTGACTTTCAATCTCAATTTTTCCGTTGTGGGCTTTGATAAATTGATCACAAAGAATAAGTCCTAGACCCGACCCCTTTTCATTACTAGTTCCCAACTGACTGGTAACCGCTGTAACATCCATGAGTTTTTTTAAATATTTTTGAGGTATTCCAATACCATTGTCTTCAATAGAAAATGAAAAGTATTCCCCTACTTTGCTAAGTTCGATGACGATTATTCCTTGTTTATGAGAAAATTTAATCGCATTTGATAGTACGTTACGGATGACGGTACCTATCATATTACGATCTCCTTTAAGAGAACCCCTGTAACTCGATTCCAGGCGCACCTTTAGGCCTTTTTCATCTAAGAGATATTGCTGTACTTTCAACTGATCTTTCGTTATTGTAAGTATATCAATGTCCTCGGGCTTAAAGATTATTTGTCCCGTTTGGACTTTTGACCACTTCAACAGATTGTCCAGAAGCGTAATACTATTCTTGCTTGAATCCTCTAGCTGACTAAATATTTGATTGGTCTGCTTATTTTCGAACTCTTCTTCTTTAAGTACTTCCAAGAAATTAATTACCGTTGACAATGGGCTTCTAAGATCATGAGCGATGATAGAGAAGAACTTATTCTTAGTCGCCACAAGCTCCGAGAGCTGGTGCTTCTGGGCTGCAATCAATTTATTCTTCCGTTTATAGAGATAGAGCTGGCTAATCACAAAGAGCATAAATCCAAGTATTGCAAGATAGAACAATGCTGATGTAACGAACAGGCTTGCACTATACACATATGGCTTTTTATACGCGGTTCCTATGTGGAAGTTCCTATTGTAAAAAGGAACTACCGTGGTTCTAAATTCCGTATCCTCAATATCAAAGTTTGCATAAAACTCGGGGTCTACTTTTTTATTATTTATCTTCATCCCATCATACACCCGTTCCCTATCAAAAATAAGCCTGTCTGAACTACTAAATTTAAACACATATTCCTCTAAAGTCGTATTATCATATACTCTATCGATAATCGGTTTGAAGTCAGTCACAACTGAAAAATATCCTAGGCTCTTACCTCTACCGTCTAACACACCAAACCCAAGTGGCAAACCAACCCTTCCCTCTACGAGATTAAAAGGATCAAAAGTATGGAAGGCATCTTTGGCCATCATACTATTTAAGTTTTTAATTCCTCTTTGCCCTACGAAATCTTCCATTTGGGCACCTACCATGCCGTCTGGATTTATTTGATCTTTTGTAAATGAATACCTAAAAACATGGTTGGTGTCCACAAAAGAAACCACAAAACTATCATCTATATTTAGATCTGATATTTGGTACTTGATGAACTGAAAAAGCTCTTGCTGCGACGGAAAATCATTAGAAAACTTGGTTTTTGCTCGCAACCCTGAGATTAGTGTTACATAATTATTGAGCGCATCTTGTAATTCTGAAGCGGCATGTCTATTGATGTTTTCCAAGCGCAAAAAGCGAGCTTCCTGCTCTTCTGCAACAATTCTACTCGTCGACCAATACACAAGGAAGGCGCTACAAATTGCCATTACAGCAAAAATGAGATAATATTTTTTCGGAAATCTAAGAGCCATCTATAAGTACCTTAAACATGGATATAGACATCTATATCATAATTAAATACATGGAATTCTTTTAAGATATACAATTGCTGTTAAATAAGTACTAATTAGTTTCTATTTCTCTCTGAAACGCAAAAAAAGCCCGTTTCGCTGCAATTTCCTCTGCTTTCTTTTTGGATGTTGCTCTAGCCTTTGCAACAATCTTATGGTCTACAATTAATTTTACGCCAAAGTGCTTCACCAAGTCTTGACCGGTATCCTCGTAAGTGTCAAACTTAAAGGTCTTCTTCTCCTTTTGACACCATTCAATGAGCACACTCTTGTAGCTAATTACACGTCCTTCTAACTTTTCTATATCTACATAAGGCTCTATCACACGCTTATTGATGAACTTTTCACAATAGCGATACCCCTTATCCAAATAAATAGCTCCTACAAGAGCTTCAAAAAGATTTCCATGAATATTTACGCCAAAATTATCAATAGGAATATTCGCACGGACGTATCTAACTAAGTTGAGGTCTTTCCCAAGTTCATTGAGGTGTTTTCTACTCACCACTTTAGAACGCATTTTTGTGAGATAGCCTTCATTTCCACCTTGAACCACATCAAAAAGATGTGCTGCTATGACAGATCCAAGCATCGCGTCTCCTAAAAACTCTAAACGTTCATAGTTTAATGGATTGCCATCCGCCTTTTTGAGATTCAGAGAGCGATGTGTGAATGCTTTTTCATAATGTAAAATATCCTTAGGCTTAAACCCAAGGATAGATTGCATACGCATAAAAAAACTCCCGTCCTTTTCAGTTCGGAAGTTAAATATTTTTTTAAAAGCGCTCATGGTATTAAGCGTCTATTTTTTTAAAAAGCACACAGGCATTGTGTCCCCCAAATCCAAATGTGTTGCTCATCGCAACATTGATTTCTTTTGTTTGCGCTTTATTCAACGTCAAATTAAATGACGGATCAATATTGTCATCTACTACTCCGTGATTAATCGTAGGAGGCACTAAACTGTACTTCATTGCTAAGATGGATGCAATAGACTCAATGGCCCCCGCAGCACCAAGCAAATGCCCAGTCATAGATTTTGTAGAATTAATATTGATATGCTTTGCATGTGCCCCAAAAACTTTAGAAATAGCTTTCAATTCGGCAACATCTCCTAAAGGAGTTGAAGTACCATGTGTATTGATGTGATCTACGTCTTCTGGTTTCATCCCTGCATCTCGCAGGCAATTGTGCATCACGCGCTCTACACCAATACCGTCTGGATGTGGAGCCGTCATGTGATATGCATCACTAGACATTCCTCCTCCTGCGACTTCTGCATAGATTTTTGCACCTCGTGCTATAGCATGTTCATACTCTTCAAGTATTAATGCTCCAGCTCCTTCTCCTAAAACAAAACCATCACGAGTAGCATCAAAAGGTCTCGATGCACCTTGCATATCTTCATTTCTAGTTGAAAGTGCATGCATGGCATTAAATCCTCCCACTCCAGCTTGCGTTATCGCAGCTTCACTTCCTCCGGTAACGATAATGTCACAATGCCCTAGTCGAATATAATTCAGAGCATCTATCATCGCATTGGCAGAAGAAGCACAGGCAGAAACCGTAGTATAGTTCGGTCCCATAAAGCCATGCTTGATTGAAATATTACCAGGGGCAATATCTGCAATCATTTTTGGAATAAAGAATGGATTAAATCTCGGGGTTCCATCACCATCTGCAAAGTTGATGACCTCGTTTTGGAAGGTTTCTAAACCTCCAATACCGGCTCCCCAAATAACGCCAACCCTGAATTTATCTACAGAATCAAGGTCAATACCCGCATCATTGATAGCTTCATCAGAAGCCACCAATGCATACTGGGCAAACCTATCAAGCTTTCGAGCTTCTTTTCTATCAAAGAAGTCTAAAGCATTGAAGTTTTTTAGTTCGCAAGCAAATTTTGTTTTAAACTTTTCGGCATCAAAATAAGTGATGGGTGCACACCCGCTTTTACCCATAGTTAACCCTTCCCAGTAGTCCTGGATATTGTTTCCTATAGGTGTAAGTGCACCAAGTCCGGTAACGACAACTCGCTTTAACTCCATAAGTAAAGACTTATTTAGCTTCTTCTATGTATGAAACTGCTTGACCTACAGTCGCAATGTTTTCTGCTTGATCGTCTGGGATTTGAATATCAAATTCCTTTTCAAACTCCATAATGAGCTCCACGGTGTCTAGTGAATCAGCGCCTAGGTCGTTTGTGAAGCTAGCTTCCGTTACAACTTCATTTTCGTCTACTCCTAATTTGTCTACGATTATCGCTTTTACTCTTGATGCAATGTCTGACATAATTTCTAAATTTAATTTTTTTATTAAGACGCAAAAATAACAAACTTTACGGTTTGACAAGCAAGCGACTTAAAAATGTGAGGGTAATTTACGTAATTCTAAAAGAAGTAAAGGATAAAAAACCTTCAAAATGTTAATAATAATTCATTGTTTTGCACAGCACAACAGCTACTATTTATGAAACGTATTGTAATTTTTGCCTCGGGTAACGGTACAAATGCCCAACGTATTATTGAATATTTTAAGGGTCGTACGGATGCTAAGGTCGTGCAAGTTCTCAGTAATAATAAGAATGCCAAAGTTCTAGATCGCGCCTCAGACCAGTCTGTGCCTACCTTTAGCTTTAATCGTTCTGCCTTTTACAAGAGTGACGATGTCCTGCACCTAGTGCAGTCGGCACAACCTGACCTTATCGTTTTAGCAGGGTTTCTTTGGTTGTTTCCAAAAAAAATAATCCAAGCCTTCCCCGACAAAGTCATCAACATTCACCCTGCCTTGCTTCCCGATTTTGGAGGTAAGGGAATGTATGGAAAATTTGTGCATGAAGCCGTTTATACTTTCGCAAAATCGCACCCAAACACCCCTTTTTACACCGGAATTACCATTCATATGGTCACCCCAGAGTACGATAAAGGCGAGTTTTTGTTCCAAGCAAGAGTAAAAGTGAACGAAAAAGATACCCCAGAGAGCATCGCCGAAAAGGTGCATCAACTGGAATATGAACATTTTCCTGAAGTGATTGCTAATTTTCTAGAACAACATGAAAATTAGTCACCTTCGAAGGTAGTATTGAGAACTATGAGCAAGAAGAAAGAAAAATTTTATGTGGTTTGGCAAGGTAAAAAACCAGGCATTTATCTCACGTGGAAAGATTGTAAGTCTATGATTGATGGATTTGCAGGCGCTCAGTATAAATCTTTTCCCACTTTCGCGGAAGCAAAAAATGCATTCAACAAGGATTTTGCAGATGTAAAAGGTTCTTCCAAAAAAAAGAAAGTGCTCAGTGCTGAAGAAAAAGCCAAATATGGCGAGCCTAATCTATATTCTATTGCCGTAGATGCTGCGAGTTCTGGAAATCCAGGAGTTATGGAATATCGAGGTGTAGATACCCAAACAGTAAAACAACTCTTTCATCAGGGGCCTTTCAAACAAGGAACTAATAATATAGGAGAATTTTTAGCCTTGGTTCATGGCCTTGCGTATCTTAAGAAAATAGGCAGTGATCGTCTCGTCTATTCAGATTCTAGAACCGCGATAAGCTGGGTGAAAAAAAAAGCGTGTAATACGAAGCTCCAAGAGAGCCCTCGCAATAAAGATGTGTATGCTCTTGTACGCAGAGCAGAACAGTGGTTACAAACCAATACCTACCAAACCATTATTGTAAAATGGGAAACCAAAGTATGGGGAGAAATTCCTGCGGATTTTGGACGAAAATAATATCCTGAAATCACTAGCATTTTTTACGTTTAATAAACAAAAGTCCTCATTATTAATTTTGTTTAGAGCGCATGTCTAATCGTACCGAATTGAATTTTCATACGCCACATTCTACAGGCCCTAAAAAAGAAATTTACGGTGTAAGTGAGCACAAATAAATACGACTTAGATCCATGTAAATATTGATTTCCTTACCGTTTGTTTGGGCTTTCAAAAGCGTATATTTGCAAAAAAATAGAAAATGAGTAAACTCGTGATTGTTGGTTCCTGTGCATTTGATGCTATTGAAACCCCTTTTGGAAAAACCGATAAGATTATTGGCGGAGCTTCGCCCTATATCGGTCTTGCGGCTTCTCAGTTCAAAAATGTAGATCCAGCAATTGTCGCTATTGTAGGCGAAGATTTTCCTCAGGAATATTTAGATTTTCTTTCTGGCAGAGGTATTAATACAGAGGGTATTGAAATTGTAAAAGGAGGAAAAACTTTTTTCTGGAGCGGTAAATATCACAACGATATGAACTCAAGGGATACCCTTGCTACAGAGCTCAATGTACTTGCGGATTTTTCTCCTCAAGTACCGGAGAGTTATAAAGATGCCGAAGTTGTTATGCTAGGAAACCTTCAGCCGTCTGTTCAGTTAAGTGTCATTGGACAAATGAACAATCCTAAGCTTGTGATTCTAGATACGATGAATTTTTGGATGGATATCGCATTAGATGAGCTCAAGCTTACGCTTAAAAAAGTAGATGTTATTACGATTAATGATGAAGAGGCACGACAATTAAGTGGAGAGTACTCTCTAGTTACTGCTGCCAAAAAGATTCATGAGATGGGACCAAAATATGTGGTCATTAAAAAAGGAGAGCATGGAGCATTGATCTTCCATGATGAGCAAATGTTTTATGCCCCTGCCCTTCCATTGGCTCAAGTCTTCGACCCTACTGGAGCCGGTGATACTTTTGCTGGTGGATTTGCTGGATTTCTTGCGAAATCTGGAGACTTCTCTTTCGAAAATATGAAAAACGCCCTCATCTATGGTTCCTGCTTAGCCTCTTTCACAGTAGAGAAGTTTGGAACTGAGCGCCTAGCAGAGCTTACCAGCGAAGAAGTAAAAAAACGCCTGCATCAGTTTAAGCAGCTAACCCAATTTGATATAGACCTTAATTAATACTAACGCGCCTCATGATTGGGGCGCTTTTTTTTATACCTATGAGTGACGCAATAAAGCACGAATGTGGCATCGCATTAATTAGACTTAAAAAACCATTAGCGTTTTATAAGGAAAAATATGGTACTGCTTTTTACGGAGTAAATAAGATGTATCTAATGATGGAAAAACAGCACAACCGTGGACAAGACGGTGCTGGTTTTGCAAGCATCAAATTAGACATGGCCCCGGGAGATCGTTATATTTCTAGACAGCGATCTGTAGCACAACAACCTATTCAGGATATTTTTGCCCAGATCAATGGCCGCATCAATGAAGAGATGACAGCACATCCGGACAAGAAGGATGATGTTGCTTGGCAGAAGAAAAATATCCCCTATATCGGCGAACTCTTACTTGGCCATGTGCGTTATGGGACTTTTGGCAAAAATAGTGTTGAGAGCGTACACCCCTTTTTACGTCAAAACAATTGGATGCATCGTAACCTCATCGTAGCGGGTAACTTTAACATGACCAATGTGAGTCAGTTATTTGACAAATTGGTTTCGCTGGGACAACACCCAAAGGACCATGTAGACACGGTTACTGTTATGGAAAAAATTGGACACTTCTTGGATGATGAAGTTTCCAAACTCTACAAAAAACTCAAAAAAGAAGGGTTTAATAAAAAAATGGCGTCTTCTCAAATTGCGGAACGTCTCAAGGTCTCTAAAATTCTCAAGCGTGCCTCCAAAGACTGGGACGGAGGTTATGCAATGGCCGGTCTTTTAGGTCATGGAGATGCATTTGTTTTAAGAGATCCTGCTGGTATTCGTCCTGCTTATTATTATGAGAATGACGAGGTTGCCGTTGTCGCGAGTGAGCGTCCTGTAATTCAAACAGCGTTTAACATCCCTTTCGATGATGTGAAGGAATTAGATCCAGGTGCCGCTGTTATCATTAAGAAGAACGGAGAACTTAGTATTAACCAAATAATTAAACCCCTGGAGCGCAAAGCTTGTTCTTTTGAGCGTATTTATTTCTCTAGAGGATCTGATGCTGAGATATACAAGGAGCGCAAAATGCTGGGAAGGCTTTTGATGCCAGAAGTATTAAAGAGTATAGACCATGACACCAAAAACTCGGTGTTTAGTTTTATTCCTAATACCGCCGAAACGTCATTCTATGGAATGGTTGAAGCGGCTCAAGATGAACTCAACCGCCAGAAAGGGAGAGAAATTCTTGCAGCTAAAGATAATCTAGATGAAGTGGGTGTTGAACGCATTCTTTCAAGACGTCTACGTACTGAAAAAATCGCAATCAAAGACGCCAAACTACGTACTTTCATTACAGAAGACAGTAGTCGTGATGACTTAGTTGCACACGTATATGATGTCACCTATGGTGTTGTGCAACCAGAAGATAAGCTTGTTATTATAGACGATAGTATTGTACGTGGTACGACCTTAAAAAAGAGTATCATTAAAATGTTAGCGCGTCTCAATCCTGAAAAAATCATTGTAGTTTCTTCTGCGCCACAAATCCGATATCCAGATTGCTATGGAATTGATATGGCACGTCTAGAGGACTTTATTGCCTTTAGAGCTGCGATTGCTTTGTTGAAAGAGACGGGTAAAGAGGCCATCATTCAAGAGGTATATGAGAAATGCAAAAAACAGACCGAGCTTGCAGATAAGGACGTTCAGAACTTTGTAAAAGACATTTACGCTCCTTTTACAGACAAAGAAGTTTCTGCAAAAATTGCCAAGCTACTTGTTGATGAAACAATCACAGTAGAAGTTGACGTCATTTATCAAACCGTTGAGAACCTTCATAAAGCATGTCCAAAAAATCTTGGAGATTGGTATTTTACTGGAGATTATCCAACAGATGGAGGCCATCGTGTTGTAAACCGAGCTTTTATAAATTACATGGAAGGAAATAAGCAAAGAGCCTATTAACAGCTATTTAGATTATAATAGAATCACAAAATGTCATCTTCCTTGTGTATTTCATCTAAAAATTGTGCTGTTGGTCTAAAAGTTAGTGTGCGATTGAAAAAAGCACCTATATTAGCAATGCCATAGCATAAGTAGGTTAAGTTCATGGTAGATTTGGGGCAAAAAAAGGTGGATCTTTCCGCCTTTTTTTATGCCCCAAATCCAAGGGGTGGTGAGCATCGCACTATTGATAAAATAGTATTTATTCTTATTGCGAACCGTTTCTCATTAACTCTAGGATCTTTCCCCTTACAATAA
>JBLHXM010000054.1:0-22962 GCA_047630395.1 Dokdonia sp. | reverse complement strand
ATCTAAATATACCCTCATACCCAAATTTAAGCTGGGCATACATACTGGAAAAGTTATTGTAGCCAACGTAGGGAAACAAAAAAAGGAAATTGTGGACCATGGCGATGTTCTCAATACGACCGGGCGAATCAAAGGTAAATATAATGAGTTAGAACAAAAGCTATTGGTTTCAGTCTATATTTTACCCTATCTAAAAAGAGTAGGTCGTAAGGGTAAAAGGCTAAATAGCACGTATAGGTAAATCACAAAACCTTCTGCTCTATGGTGCACAATTAGAGACCAAAAGTTGATAATCAATATCTAAAAAACACCCCCTATTTTACTATCTAATTACCATTGTTTGGCAAATATTTTCTCCTTGCTGTCTCAAGTTTGGAATCGATAGAGAAACGAGAAATAAGAGATCAAGAAGTTAAGATGAGTCATTAAAAACCTATAACAAACCTCCAAAAAGAGCATGACAGGTAACAAAAGCAATCACAGACAAAATTATTCCAATTAAAAAAATATTGAATGATTTACGGAGTAATTTAAATTTGCGATCTATTGTTTTTCCTAAATAATAAGTGTCTTTAGCAATGGTCTTATATAACTCGTCCCCCTCATTCATCAAATTAGTGATATTCGTTACATATTCACTCTCCTCCATATCTTGAAAATTACCATAGAACATTAAGTTTTTTGCCTCACTCTTTCCGTGAACAAGTTCCGGACGTGTTGCAAAAATAGCAAAGGCAATTGAGGCCAAATTCGTAAATAACATCATTATTACTGGATAAATAAGATGTGGATCCGTGCCTAATTGACTCATTACCGTTCCTAGTATTAATGATAGAATTAAGGCGTTTATAGATATTAAAATATTTGATTTCGTATCTATCATTGTATTTAAGGTATACTGGTTTTTAGACAATAACCTGAACAATGTTTCTACTCCACGCTCCGACCTTGGCGCTACTTTTGCAAGTTTCTTTTTTAATTGTTTTAAGGCTTCTTTATCAATATTTAATTCATCCATTAAATATTTGTCTTCTGTCTTTTCTTTTGTTTTATCACTCATAGTCGGCCGTTATACACTGTATGTTGAAAATTTAATTCTTCTATTTTATTTCGTACTCCAACTACTTTTAATATCACAACCACTAGTACGTAATAAACCTAAAATAGGGCAACGATCATCCACTTTTTGACCTAGGGTCTTAACTTGTTCATCGGTTACTTCCCCTAATACGATGGCTTCTAGTCGTACATTCTTATAGCTACCATTTGAAGTCTCCGACATCCCCATAAAACCTGAAAGATCAAGATCGACCTCAACATTTATATCAATCTGTGTGGTATTCAAGGAAAGTTCATCGGCAACAACTTGAGCCTGTTCATTTTGACAACTGGCTAAAGACGCAATAAAAAGTTGCATCGGGTTAGGCCCTGTATTTGATCCGCCATCTTCAACAGGTTCGTCTGTATGGAGCGTCCATTCTGTATCTGTAATGGTTACTTTAGTAGGCCAGCCTTTCCCTTGTGCTTCCGCTTTGAAGGTTTCTAAATGTTCATTTTCCATTTTTAATCGTATGGTATTTGTTACGCCTACTCTAAATCAGTTTTCGGCACATCCTGTATCATCTGTATTCCCAGCACGTAATGTACTTCATTTAATCGCTAATTAGGTAAGCTGCATGTTTTCATTTTAACACAAACGATAGCTGCTCCCCATATCAACGCTCGCACTTTTCATATCCTGTTTCATTTTGTATCGATACTTCCAAAAAGCATTCGAAACTGATGCGGTGATGTCACTAGGTCAGCTTATAGACCGTTTTATAACATTTTTTAAAAGGCAAAACCTAAAACAAATGCAATTCGCCCACCATCAGTACTACTGTAGTACCCCACATTTGCTGTGAAGGTTTCTAAACCACTCACCCAAAAAGAACCTCCAACACTATTGTGCCATTTGTCTGAGGTGTCATTTTCTACCCAGACCCGACCATAGTCAAAACCTCCAGTAATTCCATATTTTAAGGGGATAACACTCGTTTTAAACTTCCCTAATTGCAGTCTTATATCTGTATTTTGAAATACAGCATATTTCCCTGTAAATCGTTCTTTTCTAAAACCTCGTAAGCCGTGATCGCCTCCCAATTGTGCAGCGTGATATAATTCAAAATTATCTCCCAGAATGGCTTCGCCGCTTAGTTTTGTAGCAAACACCAAAGTGGCACTTTTGTTTAATCGATGGTCAATGGCTAGATGTGGTTTTACATAACCAAAAGCATTGTCCTCATTACCTCCATCTACAGCAGCTTTGTATCCTGCCGTAATTCCAACATCTAGCCCCATAGTTGGATACGCAGTATCATCCTTATTTTTGAAACTATAATTTACTTCCCCTCCAAGGTAGTTTTGCTTTTCGAAAAGAGTTGCATTGGCCGGTAAAGTATTAACAAATCTCTCGGAAACATTTTCAACTTCAAAAGATTCTACTAATGGCTTAAAATAGAAGGAACCACCATCTCTCCCTTTCCATATCAATGAAATTCCGGCACTCCATTCTTTAATACTTACGCGGTTAAAATCTATATCTACCACATCTTTATCATACCCGGTTTCATTTCCGAAGCCAAAGAAATTTTGCGCAAAATTTGGACTGGTGTATTTTCCTTCAACAACAAAGTTCCAATTATGAAAAACATTTGAAAATTCTCCAACATATGAAACATCATATCCTGAATTTCCAGCGTAATAAGATGCACTTATAGAATGTTTTGTTGTAAATGGGTTCCGTTGTAAACCATAGGTTGTAAAATTGTTTACAAAGCCTATCTGCAAACCATCATCCGGATTTGCCCCTAGTATTGGTAAAAACTGATTGATACTATACTTCCTTTTTTTGTAGTCGTAGTTATTGATTTCATAATCGTCTACTAACCATTTTTTAGAGGCTTTATTGACAATGGTGTTGTTTTTACCTTTGTAATCATAAAGCTTAACTTTCTTCGTATTGTCAAAATTATAAGTATCATTTTTCTTGCCACCCATAATCTTAATCGTAATTAAATCATCTCCTTTCCCTGTTACATTAAAAGTATCTTTACCATCCAAGCCGTAAATCCAAATTTCTTTGGTTTCATCTTTTGTGAAAGTTCTATTAAATACACCAATATCCTTTCTATGAATATCAATGGTTGTTCTACCTTCTGGATGACGCGTAATTTCAAAGATGTCAGATTTCTGAGTACCTGTAATAACTTCGTGTTTATTAATGTAATCGTAATAGGTGCGTGCTATTGCAACAATATTCCCACGCCTTCCTTTTAATTTTCTCTTAATCTCTTCAATAGTTTGACCCTTTACTTCTTCTGGAAGATGCTCAAAAGCATTTTCTATTACTTCGTCTGTGATATTATTTTGTAATGTTTTAGCTTCTCTTTCCCAATCCGTCCAATCTGATTGATTGATAAATGTCATATCTAATGGATACGGCTCAAAACTAAACCATTTAGGACTTGGCAATTCCTCATCAAATGATTGCATCATGCGTAAACTAGGGATTGCACATCGTAAAAAACCTAATACACTTCCATCAAAAACTGAAAATGCTTGGTCTCTATCTCTTGGGATAGGCTTGCATATTTCAGAACCGTCCTCATTTTTATATAATGCCCAACGCCATTGATCTTCGTGTCTATCCCAATCACCAATAAGCATATCAAATAAACGTGCTCGTATATACGATGGCTCATCTACAACCGCTTTTCCCGATTTATCTATTTCTTGCAAAACATCATTGGTGCTTAATATTTTATGTGGTTTCCCGAAGCTTTCCAAATCAATATGACTCGATGCTACACGCTCTTCTAAAATGTAAAGTTCATCCCCATACTCATCATTATAGATCCCTAAGCCCTCTTGTTTTGGGATATAATATAGTGCTGGATTTGTATGATAAACACCTACTGCATCTGCCAAGGTGCCTATGGCAGTTGGCGTATAAGGATGTGCTGTTGTATAAAAATCTAGTAAAAAACTATCCGCAAAACTCCCTTCTAAATCTTCTTCTACATAAGTATCCTTAAATGCCGTGGTTTGTAAAAATTTGATAGCACTTTTGCGCAAAGCCCGCATCACATATTCTTTTCCATCCTTACTTTCTAATCGCAATGATTTAGATTGGTGACCACCACCACGTCTTATAGGTGTTAAACCGCCCTTTAAAGTATCAATAAAGGCAACTTTAGCGTTTACGGCTTTACTATAAAACTCTCGGTAATGTTTTCCCCAAAGCCCTTTATACGTCTTACTTTTTTTTGTCTCATCCGAAGAGTATACAGAAGAACTAAAAGTAGCATCAAAAGTATTTTTGTCTTTAAAATTAAAAACCTTTTCTTTTTGAAGAGGCTTAATAACGACCGCAGTATAGGGCGTTGTTATTCCTTGAAAAGTTACACTTACAGCTCCTCCTTTAAAGATATCTATCCGGGCGTAACCATTTTCGCTTGAAGCGAAATCACTATCCTTTTTTGTAGTGGTTCTTTGAGTTTTTCCAGCAGCTCCACTTATAATTTGCGGTACACCATATGTATTTATATGTTGTAAGTTGCGGTCGTGTCCAGAGACAAAAAATATCTTTTCATTTTGTCTAGCTAAGGTTATAATCCGATTTCTGAGTTTTGTGTTTTGCTTATTTTGAAAATCATTTAATGAGGTCCCTCCAGTCCTTGCAAGAAGTCCATCTCTAGTATTAGAAAATACAGGATGATGCATAGCCACCATTATTGTCTTTCCTTGGGATTTTTTAATCATACTCTCAAATTCCAAGAAAAACTGTGTTCTGTTTTTAATATCACAATCTTCATTTAGATAAATATGATTGTTCCAATCTTCTAAATACCATTGCGAATCAATAGTAATCAAGACCACATTATCTGTCAATTCTTTTTTCTTGATTGGACAACCATCATTTGGATAGAATTTAGCATTGCTGTTTTTTTGGATAAATTTCTCCAAACTTCTTACACCTCTATGTCCATTGGTGGCCCATTCGTTATTTCCAGGAGCAAAAATGATATCACCCTCAAAGGAAGACACAACTTCTAACTGAGCGGTTACAGTAGCTCTAGCATCTTTAGAAAAACCTTCTTCTGAAACCATATTACCCAATATGAGCAACTTTGAATTACCAGTTGTTTTTGCTTCGTCTCTCATTTGAGTTAGCACACTAAGAGTCTCAGCTGCACCCGTATTTGCGGTTACAAAAACAGAAGTTTCCAATTGTTGCCCTAGCGCAAGGTAACTCACGAGCAATAGCGTACATAAAATAATAATTTTGGATGGTTGGAACATTTTCATAATACTTCTGGTTGTTGGGTTTAAGATGCTTCTGTAGATCATAATAATTAGCTACATGGGCAATGTACTGTCTTTTAT
Organism: Dokdonia sp.; assembly: GCA_047630395.1. Taxonomy (GTDB): domain Bacteria; phylum Bacteroidota; class Bacteroidia; order Flavobacteriales; family Flavobacteriaceae; genus Dokdonia. Next base: position 17,535 of record JBLHXM010000054.1, on the reverse strand, counting down.
TAATGAAGAAAAGGGATATATTCTTGATACTTACTTTAGAAGACACCCTATGTGCATATCATGTTATATAATCAACGAACGGCACGAATAGAAAAGAGAACGCTTTGAACTATTTGATTGCAACCAAGGCTCAAATATGAAGCACTATCAACCCATTCTTCCATAGTATCACTAATGACAAAAGAATAGGTAGAAATAAATAAGGGTACGCTGCTAATTAGTATTAAACACCAATCCTATCACCTATTTGCAGACAACTATTTTGAAGTCTATGTAAATGGTATTCTAGTGGATAAAGGTGATATGCCCTTTAAAACGTTTAATAAAATAAGCCTAAGATGCTTCTATAGAAAAGTAAGAGCGATCCATAACATTAGTATATGAGCGTCTGCCCGAGTAATGAAACTCGATGAAATAAATGAGATGTTGTGCATACTATAAAGGAATATTCCCGTGCTTCTTCTTAGGCACTTCCACTTTCTTGTTTTCTAACATACTGAATCCCTTGATTAGTTTTCGTCTTGTATGCTGCGGCAAGATGACTTCGTCTATAAACCCACGTTGTGCTGCTCGGTAGGGATTTGCAAACTTTTCAGCATATTCATGTTCTTTTTCTAATAGTTTTTCTTCAGGATTATCTGCCGTACTTATCTCTTTTCTAAAGATAATTTCACTCGCACCTTTAGCACCCATTACCGCAATTTCGGCGGTGGGCCATGCGTAGTTAAGGTCTGCTCCTATGTGTTTAGAGTTCATTACATCGTATGCGCCTCCATACGCTTTTCTAGTAATTACAGTGATTCTAGGTACGGTGGCCTCGCTAAGTGCATACAATAATTTTGCTCCATTGGTAATGATACCGTTCCACTCCTGATCTGTGCCTGGAAGAAAACCCGGAACATCAACAAGTACGAGTAACGGAATATTGAAGCAATCACAGAATCTAGTAAAGCGTGCTGCTTTCTTAGAACTGTTTACATCAAGTACGCCAGCAAGAAACATAGGTTGATTAGCCACAATCCCAATACTACGACCGCCCAATCTTGCAAAGCCTACAATGATATTTTCTGCATAGTTTTCATGAATTTCATAGAAAGAATCCTCATCGATGATACCAGATATTACCTCGTGCATATCATACGGCTTGTTTGCACTTTCAGGTATAATAGTCGCCAGTTGCTCGCGAACTTCTTCCTCTAATGTAAACGGTAGGTTCTTTGGTGCTTCAGTATTATTCTGAGGTAGGTAACTCAACAAAGATTTAAGATCCTCTAAACACTGTGCATCGTTTGCAGAGCTAATGTGAGCCACACCAGATTTTGTACTATGCGTGCTTGCCCCGCCAAGTTCTTCTGAAGTCACCTCTTCATTGGTCACTGTCTTTACAACGTTGGGTCCTGTGACAAACATATAGCTCGTGTCTTCAACCATCATCGTAAAGTCCGTCATTGCTGGTGAATACACAGCGCCACCCGCACAAGGCCCCATAATCGCAGAGATCTGTGGGATCACACCTGAGGCTCGTACATTCCGGTAAAAAATATCGGCATAGCCGCCCAGTGAGCGTACGCCTTCTTGAATACGCGCACCACCAGAGTCATTAAGTCCAATAAGCGGTGCACCCACCTTCATAGCCAGATCCATTATTTTACAGATTTTCTCGGCATGTGTCTCAGAGAGTGATCCTCCAAAAACCGTAAAATCCTGCGCAAATAGATAAATCAATCGTCCATTAACGGTTCCGTAACCTGTAATAACACCATCTCCATAGTAGATTTCTTTTTCCATCCCAAAATCTGTGGTGCGATGCGTTACGAGGATTCCTATTTCTTCAAAAGAGCCGTCGTCCAGTAAATAATGGACACGTTCTCTCGCCGTAAGCTTCTTCTTTTCGTGCTGTTTATCAATCCGTTTCTGACCGCCTCCCAAATGTGCAAGTGCAATTTTTTCGTTGAGTGATTTTATATTCGAATCCATAGGTTATGTAGTTGGTAGGCGTAAAATGTTTTGTTCTTTTAGATGCTGTTTTAAGGCGATACGTGCAGCAATGCGGGCTTCTTCCCTAAAACCCTCTTTCAGCGCTTCTGATGAATAGTAATTCTTCACAAAGTGTGTATCAAAATGTCCCGAGCGGAAGGCGTCGTGTTCACAAACAAATTTACCAAAAGGGAGTGTCGTCTGTACACCTTCTATTTTATAATCGTCGATGGCGCTCGACAGCAATTCAATGGCCTCCTCACGTGTGCCTGCATAAACAATCAGTTTAGAAAGCATCGGATCGTAATAAATAGGAATATCCATTCCTTGTTCAAAACCATTATCGACACGTATTCCTTTACCTTCTGGGAGTTTATATACCGAAAGATTCCCCACACTTGGTAAGAAATCATTAAGTGGGTCTTCTGCGTATACGCGCAATTCCAAAGCATGCCCTTGGATGCTTAGATCTTCTTGTGAGATTGGAAGTTTTTCGCCTCTAGCAACGCGAATTTGTAATTCCACAAGATCTGTTCCTGAGATCAGCTCTGTGACGGGATGCTCTACCTGGAGACGGGTGTTCATCTCTAAGAAATAAAAATTATGTTGATCGTCCAGTAAAAACTCTACGGTTCCAGCACCGCGATAGTCACAGGCTTTTGCTACTTGTATAGCGGCTTGTCCCATGGTCTCTCTCAACGCTGGAGTAAGTATGACAGAGGGTGCTTCTTCTACTACTTTCTGGTGACGTCGCTGAATGCTACACTCTCGTTCAAAAAGGTGTACCACATTCCCATGCATATCTGCCATCACTTGGATCTCGATATGTCGAGGTGATAATACGTACTTTTCAATAAATACTGAACCGTCGCCAAAAGCCGCTGTCGCCTCGCTAATCGCTGTGCTCATTTGTAATGCGAGTTCGCTCTCTTTATATACCACGCGCATTCCTTTTCCACCGCCGCCAGCAGCAGCTTTAATAAGGATGGGGTAGCCTATTTCTGTTGCAATCGCTTTGGCTTTTACCACATCTGTGATCGCCTCGTCTATACCAGGTACCATAGGGATGTTATAGGCTTTAACAGCTTCTTTTGCTGCCAACTTGTTGCCCATTATTTCTATGGCTTTGGCCTCTGGCCCTATAAAAATGAGGTTTGCTGCGGTTACCGCTTTCGCGAAAGCGGAATTCTCACTTAAAAAACCGTACCCAGGGTGTATAGCATCAACCTTAAGTTCTTGAGCTACCTCAATAATTTTATCGCCCAACAAATACGACGCTGCTGAAGGTGCCTCTCCTACACAAACAGCCTCATCTGCATACCGAACGTGCGGGGCATTTCGATCAACAGTAGAGTAAATCGCAACCGTTTTAATGCCCATTTTCTTTGCTGTGCTCATCACTCGAATAGCGATTTCCCCGCGATTTGCAACTAGTATTTTTTTGATATCTCTCATCTAGTTATCTTCTTCAAATTCGACTAACAACTGTCCTTTAGCCACCGCATCATCTTTTGAAACATGCACCGCTTTGATCACGCCATCTGTACCGGAGACAAAACTATTTTCCATTTTCATCGCGCTCAAGACAACAAGTGTATCGCCTTCCTTGACTTCTTGACCTGCTCTAACCTGTACGTCTATAATAAGACCCGGCATCGGAGAAATCAAGTCGTTAAGTTCTTTTGAAGCTCCTACAGTGAAGCCCATTTCTTTAATTAGAAGGTCAATTTTATCTGCAATTACTACCTCATAGGTATTGTTATTCACCTGAACGTTATAGGTCTTTTTAGCAAAATCAGCGTGGATCACTTTTGCTTTAAATGAAGTTTTATTCTCTAAAATATGATAGGAATTTTCTGCCGTTGAAACTGCGTCTAAAGTTGATAATTCAGATTGCACAATCTCAAATTCGTGCTCCCCATTTACGGTCGCATTATTGGTGTTACTCATAGCTCATGTTTGAGATCTAAATATACGGAATTGCACTATTGATTGCACGAGTGCATGAAAATGTAAGCGGCGTTCCCACGAATGGAGTAGCTATGACTTTAAACAATTTCTGGAATTACAGTGGCTACAGTCAATGCTGCTGGTAAAGCCTTTCTTTTGATGCGGAGCATAAGGTAATTAACCGCCTTGATCCGAAAAGGGAATCCAAAACAAGCATGAAACCCCAAAGCAAGCTTCCCTCCCGTCTGAAAACAAAAAACCCGCAACTTTCGTTGCGGGTTTCCTTTGCGGAGAGTAAGGGATTCGAACCCCTGGAGGTGTGACCCTCAACAGTTTTCAAGACTGCCGCATTCGACCACTCTGCCAACTCTCCTTTAATACGTCACCAAGCTATTTGCCTGATTGCGGGTGCAAATATACACCGCTTTTTCGTTTACTAAAAACCTTTTACGAAGTTTTTGAAATTATTTTCTATACGTTAAATAGGAAGTGCATAACATCTCCATCTTCAACTACATAGGTCTTTCCTTCGACACCCAACTTCCCTGCATCTCTCACCTTTGCTTCACTTCCGAACGCTACAAAGTCATTGTACTTAATCACCTCAGCTCTAATGAATCCTTTTTCAAAATCAGTATGAATCACTCCAGCAGCCTGTGGTGCCGTTGCTCCTATATTCACAGTCCAAGCTCTTACTTCCTTCACTCCTGCCGTAAAATACGTTTGTTGATTCAATAATTTGTAGGCTCCACGAATAAGCTTTGCGCTACCTGGCTCGTCCAGTCCGATGTCGGCCAAAAACATTTGACGCTCTTCATAATCGTCCAACTCTGTAATATCTGCTTCTGTTCCTACCGCGAGTACGACAACTTCTGCATTCTCATCCTTAACCGCTTCTTTGACTCTGGTTACGTACTCATTCCCATTTACAGCAGCTCCTTCATCGACATTACACACATACATTACCGGTTTATCGGAAATAAACTGTAATGGCTTCACAAACTCTTCACGAGTATCCTCATCAATATCAAGAGCACGTACAGAAACTCCAGCTTCCAATCCTTCTTTGATTTTTAATAAAACGGCTTCTTCTGCCTGTGCTTCTTTATTTCCTGTTCGCGCTGCACGCTTTACCTTCTCTAACTTCTTATCTGCAGTTTCCAAATCTTTCAACTGCAACTCCATATCAATCGTTTCCTTATCACGAATAGGATCTACACTTCCATCAACATGCACAATATTGTCATTATCAAAACAACGTAACACATGTAAAATAGCATCTGTTTCTCTAATATTTCCTAGAAACTGATTTCCTAATCCTTCCCCTTTACTCGCTCCTTTTACCAAACCAGCAATATCAACGATCTCTACCGTTGCTGGCATCACACGTTCTGGCTTTACCAACTCCTCTAATTTCTCCAAACGTTCATCAGGCACATTCACTACCCCTATATTAGGCTCGATCGTACAGAACGGGTAGTTAGCACTCTGTGCTTTTGCATTTGACAAACAATTGAACAAGGTTGACTTTCCAACATTAGGTAATCCTACAATTCCTGCTTTCATATGAAATGCCCGCGTAGACGGGTATCTATTAAGTTAAAAATACGTTGTACGCTTTCGCGAAAGCGGTCTTCTAACAAACCACTTTTAAGCCTGCAAAGATAATAGTAATAAAAAGAAAACGGTATCGAAAGTGCCATTTTTGAATGATAAACATCGCCTACTCCTATCTACTTAGGTACATGGAGCGAAACATGCTAAAATCATTGCTTCTTTTTTATAGAATTAATCACCCAAACGTGCGGAAAAGTAATAGATGCAAGAAATGCAAAAAACACTGCATTAAAGAGGTACATATCATTTCTCAAATAATAGTACAAGAACACGACGCCACAAATAGACAACATCCAATATAAAAATGAAGATTTGAAGTATTTAATGACAGCCCTTTTTGTCGTATTCCCATACAAAAATTGGATTTGATTGTAAAGCGATGGAATGGCATGCCAGATAACAAAGTAGATAGCAAAAGACCAAAGTAGATTGGCCATCTTGAATACAATAATAAAGACTAGGATATACACAAGCTCCTCCAAATAGGAAACATCGGTTTTTTTATTTTTAAACAAGCGTATGGAACAGAGCAATGTACCTAAGGCAGATACTAGCACTCCTACTAAGAAAAAGATACTCCCCACACGATAGGAAGTAATATCATAAATGATCTGAGACGTCGCTGTAGCGTTAAAATAAAAAATCAGGAATAAGATGAGTAATCCATAAGCAGTAAAAAAGTAGGTGAAAAGCGAACTATGCAGACGGTATTTCCCATGTAGGTGTTCTTCTCCAAAATGAAAACCACTCAGTACTACAAAAAGCAGGAGTGCTAAAACGGGTATCATATAAAATAGCAAACCTACTATACTAACAAATCCCACATACGCCAGTAGAACCAAGAACGAGTTGACTTTTACAGAACGTTCTTTACGTTCTAGTAATTTTATATCATTAGCGCCATGCAGCAAGCCTAAAGTAAGTATAGACACGTAGGCGAGTATATTCTCTGCCTCATAATCAAACTGAATAGTAAGCCATAATAAAAAAAAAGTAATTACTATTTTATAATTTTTCACACCCTAAAAGTAAGTATTTGATAAATATATTTTATTATTTGTTTAATATTTATTACATTTAGTTCAACAAAAACAAAATAATATGAACTTTTTAACATTAACAACAATTTTCGACAAAATCGCATCTGACGATTATGTCGCATTTACATTTTTTGTAGGTGCAATGGCCATGATGGCCGCTTCAGCCTTTTTCTTTCTATCCATGAGCAGTTTTGATAGGAAATGGAAAACGTCAATCCTCGTTTCGGGGTTAATTACATTTATTGCCGCAGTCCATTATTGGTACATGCGTGATTATTGGCAAGTAAATGCTGAGTCTCCTACCTTTTTCCGTTATGTAGATTGGATACTTACCGTTCCATTGATGTGCGTTGAGTTCTATCTCATCCTCAAAGTAGCAGGCGCTAAAAAATCTCTTATGTGGAGATTGATTTTTCTTTCTGTAGTAATGCTCGTTACAGGATATTTAGGAGAAGCGGTATTCCGCGATTCTGCAGCTGTCTGGGGATTTGTATCGGGTCTTGCATACTTCGCAATTGTGTACGAAATTTGGTTAGGAAGCGCAAAGAAACTTGCTGTAGAAGCAGGAGGCGCCGTTCTGAAAGCACACAAGACATTATGTTGGTTTGTTCTCGTAGGTTGGGCTATCTATCCTATAGGATACATGGCAGGAACTCCTGGATGGTATGATGGCATTTTTGGAGGACTTTCTCTAGATGTTGTTTATAACATTGGAGATGCGATTAACAAGATTGGTTTTGGACTTGTCGTTTATAACCTAGCCGTTATCGCAACGGAGAAAAAGGAAGCTGCAGTGCAATAAGCAACAGCTCACAACTTTTTAAAAGATCGCCTTATGGGCGATCTTTTTTTTACTTAAAAAGGAAAAATCCCGCATAACAGTTGGTGCTAAACAATGTCTAAGGTCAAAAGCACTCATCAAAAACATAGACAATTCCCAAGGTTCAATTCCCTACTTCAAGTACAGCTCCTTTAGTACCATACCACTTTGCCAAGGTATTTTCGGCGGGTTTATATCGTGGTGAAAAATCAACATTCTTCAAAGCTCCTTCAGGCGTAGAGCTTATATGCCATTGCCATACATAACACCCTGCAAACCAAGGTTTGTCCCACAACGATTCAAATAAAGCTTCAAATGCCAACTGCTGGGTTCGATCGGACTTTTTGTTATATAGAATACCAAGGGGGTTTCCCCATTCCCAAGGTTTAATTGTCGCCGAGGCATCTGATCGGTATCCAACTTCCGTAAACAATATTGGCTTTTTGTATCGCTCGGAAGCGGCCTCTAAAATCTTTATATGTCGCTGCCAACCTTCTTTGATGTCGGCTAGCTCAGGATTCGTGTTTTCAGTCAGAGGAAAATAAGCCTGTATACCTATATAATCCATCGCATCCCAAAAGGGAACATTTTCAATAGGGTCATCCCAATTTGCCGCATAGGTGAGCTTCCCACTATACACTTCCCGTACTTCTTTGATCAATCGGAACCACTCTTCATGTGAATGCTGAATAGCCGTTCGCAATTCTGTTCCTATACACAATAAGTCTATCTTTTCTGCTTCTGCAATTTTAGCATAATGCACTATCGTTTGTCGATAGGAATTAAACCATATCGTCCAATCCTCTTTAGAAAGTTTAATATTAGAACGCCAGCCATCAAATAACCAAATATGTGGTTTTAAATGCACCCGAACATTGCGCTGCTGTAGTTGTCTAATACGAACGATCATCATGGAATCCCTTTGTTCCCATGCAGCGTTAAAACTACTGCGTATTTCGGGAGTCTCCTCGTGCTCCTGGTCCAAAAAGGGAATGACTGCCACCCACTCCATATTATCTTTTACAAGGATCTCTATTTCTTTTTGATCATTTTCTCTGGACCAAAAAACACTCATTCCACGATGCTTTCCATCAATCTCATAAAGGCTAGAAGCTATATCACTGGTATTCTCCACGCTAAAATCCCAATCATAAATATAGCTCTCGGCACTATGCATCATGACCACTCCTTTAAAACTAAAAAAGAGACCGAATGCTGGTAAAATCAAAACGAAAGAAATACGTTTCAATGCCAATTTCCATCCTCCTTTTTTTTTGCCGCGGTGCGTATACCGTATGATCAAAAACAAAACATACAACAGGAAAAATAACATGTGCACCGCTATAAGGAAGTTGCTATTCGTCATCACTTTCCACCACTGTTCTAATCTTTCTCCTAAGGGCATTCCTGATCTCCATGCAGCGACTAAAAAAAGCACTGCCGCAATACCCCAAGTGAAGAGAAAGGTTTTGAGAGCCGGTTTGAATTCCTTTGAAAATCGCATGGTAGTATTACTTTGTGATAAGAAGCCCTAGATTGAGTTTCATTACAAATGTTAGTTTACTCTTTGAGCAATAGCGCTTGAATACCTTCGTGATACGCTTCAAATGTAACGAGATTATTATGTCCAGCCCCTTGAATAGTGATCATGTTCTTAGTACTAGACTTTATAGATTCAAATAATTTCTGACCGTGTTTATAATCAATGACCTGATCACTCGTTCCATGAAAAATAGTAATGGGAGCCTTAACATTGTTAATATAAGTATCGGTAGCAAACGGATATTGAATAAGGGAACGTATTGGCAAGAAAGGGAAGCGAGACTTTGCTTCATCGGCGATACTATAGAATGGGGTTTCTAAAATGACATTTTTAGTTTCATGCCTACTGCCCAGATAAGCAGCAAAAGTGGTCCCTAAACTTCGGCCGTACAATGCAATCGGTGTTTGAGGGTATTGCGCTTTCGCGAAAGCGTACCACGTATCAGCATCGTCATACAAGACTTGCTCCGACATGAGCCCCCTACTTTTACCATAGTTTCTATAATCCATAACAATCACTGAATATCCAAGAGGCACAAAAGACTGAGTGATCTCCCCCCAGCGTTGTAGATCGCCTGCATTTCCATGAAAATATAAAATCACACCTTTGGGATCGGTAGCGCGAAAATGAATGCCGTTCAAGCTTGCCGCATCATCCCCATCTAGAAACACTTCTTCAAACGGTTGTTGAAACTCAAACACATGTTCTTGTGCCAACTGGCTTGGATGAAAAATAAGGCTTTCCTGAAAAAAATAAAGTCCGCCGCAAAGAATGGCGTAGATATTTCCAAGTATAAAAAGTAAAATAAGAGGTTTTTTAAGCTTTCGCATTTTTACGCTGCGTATTGTGAATGACATGATAGCTCGTCCCTTCCAAAGTAATCTTGTCTTGCTTAGAATGGAGGATTTCGGTGAGCATTTTGTGATAGCTCTCAAAATTATTCAAATTCTTGTGACCCCCATCAATTACGGTGTATAATTTTGTGAGTTTAGGTTTTATTTTGGAAAGTTTTACACTCGTTTTATAGGGAATCAACTTGTCATCTGTGCCATGGATAATATGAATAGGACATTGTACATACTTCAACCATTTATATGTAGGAAGTGGATATTTCATAAGCCAACTCAAAGGCATAAAGGGAGCATATCGGCCAGCAACTTTTGTCAAGCTATAATATGGAGCATCCAAGATGAGCATTCTGGGTGAGTTTACAGAAGCTAGTTTTGTGGCGAGTCCAGAACCTAAACTTCTTCCGTATAAGATAATATACTTTTCAGGCACTTGCTCTCGCAGCTTGTCATACACTACTTGAATATCTCGTTTCAACGCCTTTTGAGTACGCCTACCTGTACTTTTCCCAAAACCACGATAGTCTAACATGACTACGTCATATCCATTGCGCGTAAAATCAACAGCAAATTTCCCCCAGCCTTTAATGCTTTTTGAATTTCCTTTGAGATATAAAACCACCCCTTTGGGTTTGTCAATTTTAAAATGCAATCCATTCAAGATAGCCCCATCACGAGTCTCTATGTTATATTCTTCAATTTCCTGATTCTCATAGAAAAATTCGAAGTCGGCAGGGAGTTTTTCTGCTTTAAAAAGAAAGAAATCTTGCAGGTAGTACAAGAGAATACTAATAACCGCATAGATTGCGATGACCACGAAAAGAATATATAACCATCCATACATATTTTAAAGATAGGTAAAATGAACGGAAATGTATTTGCATGATATAGCATAGGTTGGAACGTTATTTTGGCAAGTTCAACCTCAGTATTTAACATCAATTTAAGACTGAGCCCCCAGTCCCATCGTATATTTAACATCTGATAAAACAACGAACCTGATGATACAATCAAAAAACATGCAACGAATGGCTGTCGCACTATGTGCAACAGCAATCTTCTTCACCTCTTGTGGTGAAAAAGCTGGAGAAAGTGCAGGCGCTGAAGAAGCTGCTTCCCTTTCTGTAGATTATGAAAAATATGAACTTGAGAATGGACTAGATGTCATTCTTCACAAAGACAGTAGTGATCCTATTGTTTCACTAGCCATACAATACGGCGTAGGTTCTAACCGAGAAAAAACCGGACGTACAGGTTTTGCACACTTGTTTGAGCACATGCTTTTTCAAGAATCGGAAAATGTACCTCAAGATCAGTTTTTTAAAAAGATACAAGACGCCGGAGGAACCTTGAATGGTGGTACTTGGAAAGATGGAACGATCTACTACGAAACAGTGCCAAACAACGCCCTAGAAACTATTCTTTGGTTGGAAAGTGATCGTATGGGATTCTTAATCAATACGGTGACCGCAGCTGCTTTTGAGAACCAACAAGAAGTAGTTCAAAATGAAAAAAGACAACGGGTAGACAATAACCCTTACGGTCATACTAATTGGGTATTGGACAAAAATATATATCCTGAAGGACATCCATACAACTGGCAAGTAATTGGTGAATTAGTTGACTTACAAAGTGCTACGGTAGATGATGTACGTGAGTTCTATGATCGCTTCTACGGTCCAAACAATGCTACTTTAGTACTGGCTGGAGATTTTGATACGGCAGAGGCAAAAGCCATGGTTGAAAAGTACTTTGGTGAAATTAAGAAACGCCAAGATGTACCAAAATTAAAACCTCAACCGGTTACTATTCCTGAAACAAAGCGTTTGTTCCATGAAGATAATTTCGCGCAAGCGCCACAATTACACATGGTATGGCCAACTTTGGAGCAATATACAGATGATGCATATGCCTTGGATTTCTTGGCAGAGATCATCTCTAGTGGTAAGAAAGCTCCTTTGTATAAAGTATTGGTGGAAGAAAAGAAACTTACATCTAGGGCGCGAGCATACAACAACTCTCAAGAAATCGCTGGAGAATTCCACATTATTATAACAGGAAATACAGGCGTAGATTTAGATGCTGTTGAAGCAGGAATCAACGAGGGAATGGCTCTTTTTGAAACAGATGGCGTTACAGATCGTGACGTAGAACGTATCAAAGCAGGTCTTGAAACTCAATTCTATAATGGTATTAGTAGTGTCCAAGGGAAAGCTTTTCAACTAGCGAGTTATAATGTATTTGCTGGAAGTCCTGACTTTATTGAGCAAGATATTAAAAACATTAAAAAGGTAACCAAGGAAGATGTGATGCGTGTATACAACACCTACATTAAGGGCAAGCCTTTTATTATGACCAGCTTTGTTCCTAAAGGTCAACTAGACCTAATGGCTGAAAATTCAACAAAAGCACCGATCGTTGAAGAAGAAATTAAAGAAAACGTTATTACTGAAGTAGTAGCATTGGACACGGAAGTTGTAAAGACACCTTCTAAAATTGACAGAACAGTTGCTCCTGAAACAGGTGTTTCTCCTGCCTTGAATATTCCAGCTTCCTGGATCACTACCCTAGATAATGGTATGAAGGTTTTTGGTATTGAGCAAAATGAAGTACCAACGGTTAACTTCAGCTTAGTTATTGACGGAGGACATTTATTGGATGATATCAATAAGAATGGAGTTGCAAATTTGATGTCTGACATCATGATGGAAGGAACAGCAAATAAAACTCCCGCAGAACTTGAAGAAGAAATAGAATTGCTAGGAGCAAGCATCAATATGTTTACGACTAGAGAATCTATTGTCATTCGTGGTAATACATTGGTACGTAACTTTGACAAAACCTTAGACTTAGTAGAAGAAATACTTCTTGAGCCAAGATGGGACGAATCAGAATTTGCACGTATTAAGACGGCGACAGTGAACACAATTAAAAGATCTGATGCCAATCCAAATACGGTAGCACGACGTGTATATTCACGTGTATTGTACGGTGATGATCACATTTTCTCCTACCCTACAAGTGGTACTGTTGAATCTGTAGAAGCATTGACCATGGATGATGTAAAGAACTATTATAATAACTACATCTCTCCATCTGTTAGTAAATTCCACATCGTTGGAAAAATCGATCAGGCTAAAGCAATGGCGAGTCTGAGTGACTTAAACACAAAATGGGCTACAAAAGAAGTAACTATTCCTGCATTCCCTGTTGCAAATAATCGTGACAAGTCCTCTTTACTTTTTGTAGACATTCCAAATGCAAAGCAATCTGTAATTAATATTGGAAATATCGGACTAGCACGCACAGACAAGGATTTTTACTCGGCTGAAGTGATGAACTACAGCCTAGGAGGTGCTTTTAATGGTGTTGTCAATATGATTCTTCGTGAGGAAAAAGGATATACCTATGGAGCCCGAACAGGTTTTAGCGGTTCTAAAATTCCAGGTACTTTTACAGCTTCTTCTAGTGTTCGTACGAACACTACTGGAGAATCTGTTCAGATTTTTAAAGATGAAATCGCCAAGTACAAAAATGGAATTTCTGCCGAAGATTTAGACTTTACTAAAAATGCATTGATTAAATCTAACGCACGTCGTTTTGAAACTCAATTTGCACTACTAGGGATGTTACAAGAGCGTAGTGCGTATGATCTTCCTGCCAATTATATTGAAGGAGAAGAGGCTACCGTTCGTGCCATGACCTTAGAAGATCACAAAGCGTTGGCAAACAAATATCTTAATGAAGATAAAATGGCCTACTTAGTAGTGGGCGATGCTGCGACACAGTTTGCTCAATTTGAAAAAATGGGCTTTGATGAAGTTAAAATGTTAGACAAAGAAGGAAATGAAGTGGATTTGAAGAATGTTAAACAATAGATCAACATTCATCAATAATATAAAGGGACATCTTGCGATGTCCCTTTTGTTTTTTAATACCTTTAGGTCATCGTACATTTTCTCAAAAACAATCGTCTTTTAGCCATCTCATTAGGAGTGCTGCTGCTTTTTGCCATCTATGTGTATATAGATACGGTTGGGTTTTACACTCATATTGAAGATGGAGCACTGTGGGTACGAGAGTGGTTTGGAACGTTTTACCTCTGGCTAGGCTTGGGGTGCTTCTGTTTTATTCTTGCCATTTCTTTGTCCCCTTTCGGGAAAAGAAAATTAGGTCCTAAAGATGCTCTTCCTGAATTTTCGAGAGGCGCTTGGATTGCCATGCTGTATAGTGCAGGCATGGGTGCTGGTATTCTTTTACGGGCGGTACAAGAACCCGTATTTATGCTTCAAAACCCTCCTATTCAAACAGGCAGTGCTATTGAAATCATCGCTTTAGAATACACTTTTTACCAATGGGGTTTTACAGCTTGGGCCTTTTACGGACTCTTTGCGTTGATTCTAGGCTACTACTTATACAATAGTAAAACACCCGCGTTAATTAGTGCTACGCTTGGGGATTTTTCAAAACCTTCTCGAGCAAAACGGTTTTGGAAAGATAGTATCGATGTGCTCACCATTGTTACTACCGTCTTTGGACTCATTGGAGCTATTGCTTTGGGAACAACTCAAATTAATGGCGGACTCAATCATATTTTTGATTCGGAGTTTGGTATTGAGACTACGATAGGTCTTGTCGTTCTTATTTCGGTATTGGCTTTCATTTCGGTCTGGAGCGGTATGCATAAGGGAATCAAAATGATCTCTTCATGGAATATCTGGATTACCCTAGCCATACTTGTATTCATTTTCGCGCAAAGCGATGTCATGAGTGTTCTCGGCAACTTTGGAAAAAGCTTGTATCATTATGTTCTCGATTTTATCCCGCTAAGCATTGCCAAAGCCCCTTTTGATCCAGGGAAGGAATTCTTGACAGACTGGACCTATTACTACTGGGCCTTTTGGCTGGCATGGGCTCCTTTTACTGGCGTCTTTATCGCAAGAATATCCAAAGGAAGAACCATCAGAGAACTTCTTATAGGGGTACTGCTCATACCTTCAATAGGCACGTTTTTTTGGTTTTCAGTTTTTGGTACTTCTGCCTTCCAACTCATAGAAAGCTGGGGTACGTACTCCAATGAATTTGGGAATGTCTTTTCTTCAATTTTTGTCTTTTTTGAAAACTATCCCATGGCGGGCGTGCTCAATATGATTACACTTGTTTTATTAGTTAGCTTTTTAATTACCTCCGTAGATTCGGCTGTATTTGTTTTGAGTATGTTCACAGATCAAGGCACCGGTAACCCTAGCAAGAAACACCGTCTAATTTGGTCTGTTTGCTTGGCTGTATTTTCAGTAGCGATACTACTTCTCGGAAATGCCAGAGCAGACATTGATGTGCTTATCGCATTACAGAAGTTATTGATCATAACCTCGCTCCCTTTTGCTCTTTTTATAGTGCTTATGGTGCTCCTGTTTGTGAAACATCTGATAAATAATAGACACGTTAACAGTCGTTAACCGTCTTTCTGCATTCTAGCAGTTACATTTGGAAAAAGAAACCAAATGAGGTCATTATTTCTACTTCTTTTTTTAACATTACACATCGCGTTAACTGCACAAGTTGCTAAGATCTCTTTTGAAGAAGGTGGCTTGGTCTAACTTCCTTAAGACACGGTAATTCTTGCACAACTCAAAATACAATGGGTATTTAATATGTTGCTCGGCTCCCTTTTTATTAATGTACTTTTGATTGTAATTAATCTATTCTAAACCATGCTTAGAGATCTACAAAACAAAAGTGATATAGCGACCCTAGTGCATACTTTTTACAGTCGCATTCGAAAAGATGTATACTTGGCACCTATCTTCGAAAAGCATATTAAAGATTGGGGTACACATCTAGAACACCTTACTGACTTTTGGGAGAACAGCCTTTTTATGAATGGAGAATATAAAGGCAATCCACTCAAAGTCCATGAAAAAGTCGACGCTGAAGAAGGATATAAAATCAATGAACAGCACTTTGGAATTTGGTTGAACCACTGGGTGCAGACGATAGATGACCTTTTTTTAGGAGACAATGCATCTATTTTAAAACTGCGCGCCCGTAAAATGGGCACGCATATCCATGTTCATTTGTTTGAAGTACGATCTAAAAAGTAGATCAGTCTACCCGCACAAATTCCATTTGGCGATTATACATCACAGATTTGATGCTTTGATCTGCCTCTCGTTTAAATTCAAGGATATCACCAGAACTTATATCCATAAAAGTAAGTGTATCTATTTGTAGAAAGATTGTTAGTTCTTCGTTTGTTTTATCATAAACGTTAAGCTGCCCATCTTCTATTTTCATTTCAACAATGTAATCACCTTTAGGTAGTAGTTGTCTTTTTGATTTAAAATTTCCGATGATTGCCTCTAATAAATCAGTGCTTGGAGTTAGCGTATTGATTGTTCTAGGATTTACAATATTCCAATCATATTGGGCTGAAACTGCAGCTAGAATTTCCTGTATAATCTTGGTTCCATTGTCGCCATTGGTCATCACAACTACAGCATCTCCTTTATTGACAAATCCCATCATGTTATTACTAAATCCCTCATTCTTTCCACCATGACCAAAAAGCAATACTCCATCCATCATTTTTAAAGTAGGACCTAAGCCCCAACTATTCTTATGTTGAGTGAGCATTTGTTCTACTGTAGCTTTGGCCAACGGCCCCGTTCGTTTACCTGCCATAATTTCTTGTATAGCAATATAATAAGTTGCCAAATCTATGGGTGTTGTCCACAAACCTGCAGCAGCTTGTTCTGGATAATTATTCCAGTATCCGTCAACAATTTCCCCATCAGAAGTATAGGCTGCACTGGCAATAGCGTGCTTACTCTCTGGTAAAGGTTGGGCATACGTACTATGCGACATTCCTAATGGCAACAAAATCGTTGGATCCAAATAAGCGTCCAATTCCATTCCCGTGACATTTTCTACGATTAATTCCATAATCGTATATCCTCCACCAGAATAGCGCCAGTTTGTACCTGGTTGTGTATCAACGTCAATAGCATCTGTATTTCCTTTTCCTTCCAACACACCCGAGGTCGAAGGCATAGATGCTGTTTGACGATACCCCGGAAACCCATGTACCGTGGTTCCAGCCGTATGCGTTAACAAATGCCTTAAGGTGATTTTCTGATCCTTGGTAAATTCATTGTCCGGTACTTTCCAATTTTTTAAATAGGTATTGACATCTGTATCTAGATCTAGTTTCCCCTCTTCTACTAATTTTAGAGCTCCTAAAGCAGCCAATGGTTTACTTATTGACCCTGCTTGAAATAAAGTCTCGGTAGTTACTTTGGTTCCCGTGGTAGTATTTGCCATACCATAGCCTTTAGCAAAACGTATTTCCCCCTTTCGTACAACGGCAATACTCACTCCAGGAACGTTTAATACTTTCATGCGTTCTTCCAAATTATAGGTTTCGAAAACAGTTCCCGCTACGATTCTCGGAAGTAATAATCCGTTTTCGATGGCGGCTAATTCTTGGGATGCCGTAGACTGTTGTCCTAGAGAAATAAGCGAACAAAGGAAAACTGTAGCAATAAGTAGATCTTTCATGGCGTGTATTGATTAGTATTAACTTTCTGTATTTAAGACTGTTATTTCACGAAAGTGTTACAAATCCTTTTACTTTTCAAATAAGGACTCGCAAAACTAGCGTAAAAAAGGAAATGTCTCGAAATTCCTTTTCTAATACTTCTTAAAAAATACTATCTTTCAAGGCTCATAAAAAAACAA
>JBLHXM010000053.1:0-23209 GCA_047630395.1 Dokdonia sp. | reverse complement strand
AATGATAATAAGGAATCTTGAGTTTTTTAAAATTCATGCTTCTAATATTTATTTTAAATTTTATTCTGTCGCTTAATTCAATTGTCTCGTCCTAAAATACGTCTACAGGTTATTGATTAAAATTAAGCTGCATTTTGGTGCACGTTATCAGGTATTTTATAGTCTAAAGATAAATGTAATCTTTTAGAGTTGTATAATTTGATTGCATTTTTGGTTGCTCTTTTTGATTCTTCCACACTAGCAAAGGTCTGGTCGAGATAAAATTCATCTTTTAGTATTCCATTTACACGTTCTGCGAGAGGGTTTTCATAACAATGATTTTCCTCTGTCATACTGATTGCTATCTTCTTTCTCTTGAGTTCTTTGGTGTATACATTACTGCAATACTGTATTCCTCTGTCTGAGTGGTGCGTCGGGTTCCTGAGTCCTATATTATGATACAATGCCTTTTTAAGAGCCCTTACACAGCCTGTTAGTTCTAAGCTATCACTTAGGTCATATCCTACGATTTTACGCGAGTACATATCGGTTAATAGCGCTAAGTAACAAAATCCTTTTATGGTTCTGATGTATGTTATGTCGGCAGCCCAGACTTGATTGGGTCTATTAATTTCTACTTCTTTAATACTGTTTTTATATTTGTAAAACCTATGATGTGAATTGGTTGTCCTGGAGGAATATTTCTTTCTCCGTATTAATAGGTCATTATCTCTAAGGATGCGTAATAACTGGTCTCTACCTATTTTGATATTGCGTTTCTCAAAGTCCATTTTTAGTGAGTGCATCAACTTTCGAGCGCCTTCTCTGGGTAATGTCCTTCTTCTTTTGTGAACGATTTCCAATACCTTATTTTCAATTTTTATTCGCTTGACAAATCGTTTTTTGTATTTATTAAACGCATCACGAGTCAAGTCATATCCCTTGCAAATAGTAAAGACGCTAAAAGGCCTTTCTTTTGGGTTATTGTCTATAGTCTCCATTAGTGCTAGATGTTTAGTTTTTTTTTTAGTTCTAAAACATCTTTGTAGCCTAATTTATTAGCGGCTACCTTGAGGTAGCTATCGGCAATAAGCTTGTCTAGATCTTTCTTTATAAGGAGTTCCTTTAGCTGTTTGAGCTCCTTTTGCAGGGCTTTAATTCGGGTAAGTTCATCGTCTGTTTGCACGAGTACACGGGTGTTCATTAAATCTTTACGATTGTACTTTTTTATCCATTCATTAATGGTGCTCGACTGTATGCCATAGAGCAGTCCTACTTGTCTTTTAGAGTGATTCCCCTTGGAAAGTTCATCAAGGAATTTGAGTTTAAAGCTTTCGCTGTAACGTCTTACATATCCATCATTTTTATACATATACATTTGGTTTAGTGTATACATATTTCAGGACGGGTCAAATTTGCCACTAACGTGTTTGTGTATGATTTGTTGTGTTTTTTAAGCTTTGTTTGGTGGGTTATTTAGAGAACCTTATTAGCGACCGAAAGCTTATTGCGCACTGTTCTATGCGGCTTGATATTATGTATTTTATAGGATACGATATCGATGAATAATTTCCTTGGCACAGTACTATTAGCCGCACACGTCAGTTATTTCCAGAATCTGTATTTGAAGCTGTTTTTACCAAGGTATTACACCTTTGTGTAGAAAAAGGAATGGTGAGCGGTCATACTCAGACCATAGACTCTGCAACTATAAAGGCAAATGCCAGTATGGATACTCTTGAACTGAAAGTCCCCGAAGAAGAACTAGAAGCTCATTTACGTAAAGTACGTCACCTAAGTGCCATGGACAAGGAAGAACCACACCGCAAGTCTAAAGAGGATAAATCAAACACCACCCAACGCAGTATCACGGCGAGTCAAAAAGAGCTTGATGCTATTAAAAGTCGCACCAAAAGATGGAGTAAAGATCAAGATCAACGCCCTGGAGCGGGAAACAAAGGGAGTAAATATACAAGCAACAAGACGCATTATAGTCCCACAGATCCTGACGCACGCATCAGCCTAAAACCAGGTAAGGCCAGAAAGCTGAATTATCTAAGTCAGCTTAGTGTGGATATCGCACATCACGTGATTACAGATATTCAAGCATACCATGCAGATGGCAAGGATAACCAACAGCTTTCCGATATTGTAAAGCGCTTAAATAGACGTCTGTGGCAGCAAGGTTTATTCTGGGAAAACTGTGTCGCCGATACGGGTTATAGCAGCGGAGAGAACTACGCATTTTTAGAAGCCATAGGATTGAAGAGTTTTATACCACCTCACGGGACGTATAAGGGCGGTCCAGGTGGCTTCATATATGATGATCAAAAGGATCATTATATATGTCCAAATGGAAAAATCATCCCATTTAAGAAAGTATTTATAGAGAAGAAGAAGAATGACACTAAGAAGAAATCATATAGAGCCTCTTCGAAGATTTGTAAAGACTGTCCCTTACGCACTAGTTGTTTAGGTAAGGTTAATGAGAAACAATTTACGGTAACGTATTACCGAGAGGAATATGAACGTAATATTGCCAGAGTAAACAGTCCAGAGGGTCGTTATATGAAATCCAAGCGGCAGAGTACAGTAGAACCTGTTTTTGGTACATTAACCCAGTTTATGGGACTCAGGAAGATCAACACGATAGGGATCCAACAAGCTAATAAAGTAATGCATCTGAGTGCGATGGCTTATAATCTAAAAAAGTATCTCAAATTCATTCATAAAAAGGTGAAAAGTGGGGTAGGAACGGGACTTTTGTCTGGATTTTATAAAATCACTTGTGATAAGCGATTTTACTTTGATATACGCGCTTTTAAAATCAGACTTGAATACCAAATAACATAAAAAAAGCCTCGGTAGAGAAGCTTAGAATGAGTCGTTTTTATCAGAATTATGGACTTGTGCAACGGTTACCAGTGTTATACACCACTTTTTATTCAATTATTTCTTTACTATTGTATTTAAAAATCCAAACTCCCATAACTATTGTTAGAGAATATATTAAAACCCATATTGTTTGTTCAGACCATCTTGTAATAAATCCATTATCGACTATATAAAATGTAATCCAAACTGATAGAAAAGCATAGATTGATAATATAATCTTCTCTATCAAGTATGAGAATTTATTTTTTATACTTCTTTTAATTAGCTGAAAAATCACCATAGCAGGTATTGATGAAAGAAAACCTACAATAATCATTACAAATATTATCTCGTAAGAATTTAATATGCTAGTAAAACTCGAATCATTTATTATGGCATCTAAAATTAATGCTATTAAAAGTGGTGAAACGATTATGGTAAATAACCAAATTTTGACAACATATTTCATTTATTATTCAGTCGGTATTTTATACTTTCCATATATTAATTCCCAATTATTTTTCTCTCGGTCAAAAACAAATCTCATATCAGGAACGTAGCCATTTGTTCTGCCAAATTCTAATACAAAATCTGCTTTTCCCCTAAATGCTAAAGGTGAGATTGCTGCTACTTTTTTGTTCATCATCTGCTCTTCTTAGCAAATGTTTGGATCAAAAGATCTATGGGCATCAATCTGTTGATACCTTTAGAATAAGGTGCCTAAGCTTCTATTTCTACCCTATTACCTCAGATCAATACCAATTCCAAAGAAACTAGTAGCCGCTGCACTATTGTAACGCGCATAAGCGTAATTAAAACGAATCTTGTTTATCTTGATGCCAAAACCAGCGCTGAGGCCCGCAAAACTTCGCTGATTGATAATACGTAGTTCTTCGCTTCTGCGAAAGTTGTATCCAAAACGAAGATTAAAACCACTCTCTGGGAATAACTCTAAGCCTACAATCGCATGCCGAATCACATTATCAAGAAAGTTAACTTTGCTATCCGTCACAGTCCCTTCCAAATCTGTCGTCGATTGAGCCGTATTTTCAAAGGCGATGTTCCATAATTGTAGATTCTCAAAAGTAAGATGCCAACGAATAGGAACATTAGGAAGAATTTGCGAAATCCCTGCATCTATTTCTAGTGGTAACTTTTCAATGGTATCTACGTAGGGTGTAAACTGGGTACCAATATTTCGTATCACTAAAGCCGCATTTAAGTCCCATTTTTCATAGTTGTAAATAGCTCCAAGATCCAGTGCTCCTCCTACGGAAGAGTACTGTTCCAATTTTGAAGATATTAATTTTGCATTGGCCCCAACATGGAAGTCGGAACGGCCTATTTGGACTGCGTAGCCAAAAGATACTGCGGTTTCTCCTCCGCCAAACTCCCGCGTTTGATTTCCATTTTCATCACGACCGTCAAACGTGCCATAATTAATATAGGTGATCCCTGCATGCAAAACTTGTGTATGACGATCATATAGATAGGCATAGGATGCTGTCCCGTAATTAATATCGGCGATATAGTTTACATAATTGACAGACAATTGATTGTCCATCTTATAATTGATGGTCGCTGGATTGTACATTGCCGAATCAGGATCATAATCATAATTAGTCAATATCTTCCCTCCCATAGCGGCTTGGCGCGGCGAAGACATCAGATTTAGAAACTGATAAGTACCACGCCCTCCTAGCTGTGCAAAACACAAGGTCGAAAAGAAAAAAAGAAAAATACAACTTAGTATACGCATGTAGCTTTTACGGGGCTTGTAACGAAAACGCTTACAAGTATAATATATTTTGATGACCACCTAAAATAAAAAGGACGGGAGTTTAGGCCCGTCCTTTTTATTTTCAAAAAGGGATTCCTTTTACAATTTTTTGGCGTTTTTCACCTTTTGCTTGGTGAGCGCCAACTCAAGTACTTCGCTCATATCATTTACATAATGAAACGTCAAGCCTTTTAAATACTCTGGTTTAATCTCTTCAATATCGCTACGGTTTTGCTCACACATCAAAATCTCCTTGATACGGGCTCTCTTGGCTGCGAGGATCTTCTCTTTAATACCACCAACTGGCAATACTCTACCTCTCAAGGTAATCTCCCCTGTCATCGCCAAGTTCTTCTTCACTTTTCGTTGCGTAAACAACGACACCAAAGAAGTCAACATCGTAATACCTGCACTTGGTCCGTCTTTAGGCGTAGCCCCTTCTGGAACGTGGATATGTACGTTATACTCTGCAAAAATATCGGTACTTAATCCGAGAATTTCTGCATTTGCTTTGATATACTCCATAGCAATGGTAGCACTCTCTTTCATCACCTTTCCAAGGTTACCCGTAATCGTCAGGTTGCCTTTTCCTTTAGATAAAGCAGATTCAATAAATAAGATATCACCTCCAACACGTGTCCAAGCAAGTCCGGTTACAACACCAGCCACATCATTATTCTCGTATTTTCCGCGTTCCATACGTGGAGAACCGAGTACCTCAATAATGTCATCATTAGACACTTTGACGTTATACTCCTCTTCCATCGCGATGTTTTTGGCACCATAACGCACCACTTTTGCGATTTGCTTTTCTAACCCACGGACACCAGATTCTCTTGTATACCCTTCCACAATCTTTTCAAGTTGTGGTTTGGCGATTTTCAATTGCATAGTGTTCATCCCGTGCTCCTCTAATTGCTTAGGGAGCAAATGACGTTTTCCAATCTCTACCTTTTCTTCAATCGTATACCCGGTAACGTTAATGATTTCCATACGATCTAACAAAGCAGGTTGGATCGTGTTCAAACTATTTGAAGTAGCAATAAACATGACCTTAGATAAGTCAAAGCCCATTTCCAAGAAGTTATCATGAAAATCACTGTTTTGCTCTGGATCTAAAACTTCCAACAAAGCCGAAGAAGGATCTCCTTGGTTTCCGTTGCTTAGTTTATCAATCTCATCCAATACAAAGACCGGATTACTCGTTCCCGCCTTACGTAAGCTTTGAAGAATACGTCCCGGCATCGCTCCGATATAGGTTTTTCTATGACCGCGAATCTCTGCTTCATCTCTCAATCCACCCAAGCTCATACGCACATATTCACGCCCTAAAGCCTCTGCCACCGACTTCCCTAGCGAAGTTTTACCAACACCTGGAGGTCCGTATAAACAGAGTATAGGAGACTTCATATCGTTACGTAATTTCAATACCGCTAAGTATTCAATAATACGACGTTTGACATCATCCAAACCGTAGTGATCTCTATCTAATATTCTCTTGGCACGTTTAAGGTCAAACTTATCGGTGCTAAATTCATCCCATGGTAGATCTAGAAATAGATCCAAATAATTACGTTGGATACTATATTCTGCAACTTGTGGATTCATTCGTTGCATCTTAGCCAGCTCCTTTTCAAAGTGCTTGCCTACTTTTTCATTCCACTTTTTGTCCTTAGATCGCAGACGCATTTCTTCCAATTCATCCTCAGAAGAAACTCCGCCCAATTCTTCTTGGATGGTTTTCATCTGTTGGTGAAGGAAATACTCGCGTTGCTGCTGGCTCATGTCATTTTGAACCTTTGACTGAATATCATTTTTAAGCTCCAATTTCTGGCGCTCCATATCCATGAACTTCAGTGTTTCTAAGGCACGTTTCTGTAAATCAGAAACCTCAAGAAGTGTTTGCTTTTCTTCAACCGTAAGGTTCATGTTTGAACTCACAAAATTGATCAAAAAGGAATCACTCTCAATATTTTTAATTGCAAACGAAGCTTCCGAAGGAATGTTTGGAGAATCCTGAATGATCTGAAGTGCCAATTCTTTTACAGAATCAATAACGGCTTTAAACTTAGAATCTTTACCCTTAGGTCGAGTTTCTTCAAACTCAGAAATGGTCGCCTTCATATATGGCTGTTCAGCGATCACTTCGTTTACACGAAAACGCTTTTTACCTTGTATGATAACGGTTACATTACCATCAGGCATTTTTAAGACACGTAAAATACGAGCCACAACACCTACGTGATGAATATCATCGGCAGTGGGATTTTCTACTTCTTCATCTATTTGCGCCACTACTCCAATGACTTTTCCACCTTTGTTGGCTTCATTAATCAATGCAATAGAGGTATCTCTTCCTGCCGAAATAGGAATTACGACACCAGGAAACAGCACCGTATTTCGTAATGGTAAAATAGGTAAACTCTCGGGGAGCTCTTCACGATTAATTGCATCTTCATCTTCAGGAGTCATCAAGGGTATTAATTCCGCTTCTCCGTCTATTTCTTGCAATGACAATCTGTCAAGCGTTGTAAATTTTGGTTTTGCCATAAACTATATGTGCCACAATGTCGTGCAAAAATACAGCAATTGTGGAAGGTATTATATTAGGATTGTATTTAAATACAGCGACTTAGGTGTATTCGATAGTTTAAAATCGCCTTGTTTCTTTTCTATAGACAATTGTTATGCCAAGGAGGAAACTCTTCTATTCGTTTTTTACGTTTTGCCCCTCTTACTGCGCCTTTGCCTCTATCCTCCGCTTGCGCGAAATTCCAAACCTACAACCCACGCTTCTGGAAATGAGCAGGAACGACTCCTACCAGCATCTGTTGCGTAACCGTTTGATTGGGGTTTGGATTGACGGCAAGAAACGCTTCGAATCCCTATCTTTATAGAAGAACAGTGGTTCTGAAAAATAAAACTTTCACGAAAGTGTAACAACTCGATTTAAAACACATCTTTAGTACAGAATCAACCATCAAGTGTCGCTGACTAACCATCATATAGATCAATTACTACCGCTATGTATGCGAGGAGAACAAGGTGCTCAACTCGAAGTTTATAATCGCTACTACAAAGCCATGTATAATACATCTCTACGTATTGTAAAAGATACAGCGGCGGCTGAAGATGTCATGCAAGATTCGTTCTTAAGTGCATTTACAAAGTTGAATAGCTTCAAAGGAGATGCGAGCTTTGGAAGTTGGTTAAAGAGAATTGTAGTCAACAATAGCTTGAATAGCTACCAAAAGACTAAAAAATTGGATGAAACTCCTTTAGAAGATCATTTATACCGCATCGAAGATGATGGAGATGGCATTTCGGAACAAGACATGAGCCAGTTAAAGGCCGCCGAGGTAATGCAAGCGATGGATCAACTAAAAGATAGTTATCGGCAATCACTCTCATTACACTTGATAGAAGGATATGATTACGAAGAAATGAGCACCATATTAAATGTGAGCTACGCCAACTGTCGTACCACGGTTTCAAGAGCCAAAGACAGTTTACGTAAAATAATAAAGAACAATGAAAAAGGACAATATAGATCAACTATTTAACCGATTGGGAGGCAATTTTGACACCTCTTCTCCCAGTGCAGATCACAAGGCTAAATTCCTTGAGAAGCTGCAAACTCCTCAGGAAGAAACTTCTGAAGTGAAGGTCATAAAACTACAATGGTGGAAGCCCTTGTTAATTGCGGCAAGTGTATTGCTTATGGCGGGTATGCTATTTACAAACATCAGCACGATTGAAGCAAAAGATCTGGCAGATATCTCTCCTGAAATGCAAGAGACGCAAAACTTTTTTACACGCACTATTGAACGAGAGCTATTTGAAATTAAAAAACAAAATACTCCCGCTACAGAAAAGCTTGTGAGTGATGCTATGTCGCGCATGGAAAAGCTCGAAACCAATTACAATAAGCTCCAAGTGGATCTAAAAGAAAGTGGCGAAGACAAACGTGTCATTTATGCAATGATTGATAATTTTCAAAATAGAATTGATCTCTTGCAACAAGTTCTCGAACATATGGATGCGATTAAAAACTTAAACGAATTACAACCAGCAGTCCTATAGCTGGTCACTAAATATGAAATGATGAAAACTAAAATTACACTATTATTATTCGCCTTCTTCGCCTTCTCTTCGATGGTGGAAGCCGCAAAAGAAACCGATAGAGGCCGTTATACCAAAGAAAAAACAGTCAAGAAGGAGTTTAATGTAAATTCTGATGCTCAACTATTGATCAAAAGCAGCTACGGTAATATAAACATGGTCAGTTGGAATGAACATCGAATTGTCATTGAAGTTCATATAAAAACGAATGGGAATAACGAAGAAAAGGTTCAGGACAAACTAGATGATATCACGGTACTGTTTGATGGAACCGATTCTTTTGTAAGTGCCAAAACCTCCTTCAATAATGGCAAAAACCGTTCTTGGTGGAACAATTGGAAAAACAGCAATGTCAATATGGAAGTTCACTATACAGTCAAAGTTCCAGTTACCAATAGTATTGATATCAGTAATGATTACGGCGGCATCACTCTAAATCGTATTGAAGGGAATGCAAAAATTAGCTGTGATTATGGAAAGTTAACCCTTGGGGAACTGATGGCAGAAGACAACTATTTGAATTTTGACTACACAAAAAACTCTACGATAGGTTATATGCGTAGTGGACGTATCAATGCTGATTACTCTGGATTTATTCTAGAGAAAGGAGGCAATATTGAGCTCAATGCCGATTACTCGAAATCAGAATTTGGAGCTGTTGAAAACCTCAACTATATCTGCGATTATGGCTCCGTAATTGCAGGAACTACCAAAGATATTACCGGCCGTGGTGATTATCTTTCTGCAAAACTGGGTACGGTACATGGTAATGTGAATATAAATGCAGATTATGGTTCTATACGTATTGAGGAGATGAGCGAAAAAGCAGGCAATGTCGTTATCCAAAGTGATTATACAGGCATTAAGATGGGCTATAATGCAAACTATAATTTTACGTTCAATATAACGCTTGAATATGCAGGGTTAAGCGGGAAAGAGAATTTATCGATCAACAAAGAACGCATTCAAAATTCAGATAAATATTATGAAGGCTATTACGGTAGTGCTTCTTCAAGAAACAATATCAATATCAACTCCGAATATGGGGGAGTCACATTAACACGTTTATAAATCGATCAAAATCAACAATTATGAAAAAATTAATCACAGTATGTTTAATCCTAGTAACAGCCTTTCAAGCACAAGCACAATGGTGGGGTGGTAAAGGAATTAAAGGAAATGGTAATATGACCACAATCAAACGCGATGTTGGATCTTATGATCAAGTCAACGTTGGTGGTTTTTTTGATGTAGAGCTCGTTGCAGGGGATGAAGGTACACTCACTATTGAAGGAGAGAGTAATCTTCTTGAATACATTGTAACAGAAGTGAATGGAGATGCCCTTAAAATCAAAGTGGAAAAAGGTAAAAACCTAAAGCCTAGTAACCGAATGATGATCAAAATAACGGTCCCTTTTAGAGATTTAAATGAGGTAACTTTAGCAGGATCTGGAGACGTTACGGGAAGAGATATTATCCAAGCGAACGACTTTAACACCTCTGTCGCGGGTTCTGGCGATTTAATGCTTAAAGTAGAAGCCAATACTGTAGATAGCAGTGTTGCTGGTTCTGGCGACTTAACCCTCACAGGAAGCACTAGAGATCTTGAAGCTAGCGTTGCTGGCTCTGGTGATATTCATGCAGGAAATCTTGATGCAGCAAATGTAGATGCCCGCGTCGCAGGATCTGGAGATATTTCTGTAAGATGTAGCGAAAATCTAAAAGCACGAGTGAGTGGTTCTGGAGATATTGAATACTCAGGAAACCCAAGCAAACAAGATACCAAAGTATCTGGATCTGGAGATATTTCTCGGAATTAATCTAGGACTTCACACCAATTAAAAAAATCCTCTTGCAAACCGCAAGAGGATTTTTTTATACTCATAAGACAACTATATGGGGAGGCCACTTAAAAAGACTCCCTAGGAAGAGGTTTCTGCCATAACACATGGGCCACATCAATCGCTACTTTAAACACAAAAGAGTCTGCATAGGCAGACTCTTTTGTACTATAATATCGGTATGTACGACTAGTATGTAATCGTAAATGTTCCATCTGTAATTACAAGAACTTCACCCGTAGAAGACATCACATCTCCTGAGAAAGTTCCTATTAATGAACCTGATTCATTGGTTGTTACCTCATCTACAAAAACATTGCTTCCGGAAGTAACAGGATTATGCTCAACGCTATCAACAACAAGTAATTCATCCTGAAGAACATTTACCCCTACTTGGCTAAGAACAACTCTAAAAAAGAAGGTGTCATTTGTATCAATATCGGTGGCAAGTACATTCAAGGTAGACCCTGAAACAGAAACTGTAGCGGTATTGAAATTCTTTAACTCTCCGTCCACAGTCATTTGTAAAGGTCCTGGTTGTTCCGGAGGTGAACAATCACCCAAACTAACCACTATAGAAAGTAAACTTCCATCGTCATCGCCACAGGCCGCTATTTGCGTCTCTAATGCTGTTTTGTACGCACTACATGCCTGTGTATAGGCTGCCTCATCTGAAACGTCTACAGCGTCAAATATTGCTTGTGTATCAATGGTTGCTGCTATTGCATTATCACAATCATTATCACAAGGAAGCCCATCAATAATTACTTGCACTGATCCACCCGGATCTCCACAAATAACAATTTGATTTTCCAGAGCAGCTAAGTAGTTCAGACAAGCGATTGCTTGACCTTCTGCATCTGCATTTTGGAATATCCCTTGTTGTATGGCTGTCGCTACTTGTGCTTGTGTACACACATTATATGAGCAATCACCTAAGCTATTTAATACATTCTGATAGGTATTGTTTGGATCTCCACAGTTTGTAATCACAAAATCTAAGATGGTAGCATACGCCACACATGATGCGTTGTAGGTATCTTCAGTTGCTCCTGCGAGTACTGCTTGACCGGTAGAGAGCGACTCAATAGCTAGTGTACACTCCTCAGAATCAATAACTCCTCCATCGTCATCCGTAGTAGAATCAGAACCATCAGGTGTGGACGAAAATTCACCAGTCAGTGGCTCGTTTTCGCAAGAGTTAAATAAGGGTGCAGCTAAAAGTGCAAAAAAGAAATATAAGTAGGATACTTTTTTCATCGCGTTTGGGATTATTTCGACTTAAAACGCAAACATAAGTAAAATATTCTATTTGCCTCCTGTTTTCTTCGGTTTCAGGCGAGTGCTTATGAGACAGTAAGCGGTTCAATGATGGAACTTTAAAGGTACTATTCTTTGGATTTCAACAAGGCGTTTTGTTCTTTCATTAAATGCTCAATATTCGAAAGTAATTCTATATTCTTGGGAGTCATTACCTCCTTATTCTCTGGATCTTCTGCTTTGTTTTTAAAACGATTGATGAATTTGATTACGATAAAAATAGTTAATGAAATTATTATAAAATCAATCAACACCTCAACTAATTCTCCATAACCGATGGCCACTTCAACCACGTCTAATGACGCCTCTCTAAGCACGTACTTTTTGTTGACCAAATCAACATCATCTGTTAAAAGTGATAGCGGAGGCATGACCACTTTTTTGACAATGGTGCTCACCACTTTATTAAAGGCCGTTCCGATAATGATACCCACGGCCATATCAATCATATTGCCCTTGATGGCAAAATCTTTAAATTCTTGTAAAAAGCTTTTCATTGAAAATTGAATTAGTGCATACTAATTTTAAACCAGAGTAACTGATTTAAGCAATCGATGCTCCATAGCAAATAATACGGCGCTAATGCGAGAATTGACACCAAGTTTCCTATACAATTCTGTTCTGAGATTATCAATAGTACTAGGACTCAAACTCATCCGTTTTGCAATCTCTCTATAGTTTAAATCAGTTCCGCATATATAATGTACAAATTTTTGTTCTGCTTTTTCAAATACGAGCGGAACAGCTTTTCCTGCCTCCTCGCTATAGACATAGTTCCCTTTTACCGCTTTTTGAATCGATGCTTTTAGTTTTGAAGGTTCCACATCCTTGAGCAAATATCCTTTGCATCCATACTGTATCATTTGTGAGATGGCTTCTTCATCATCTTCCATGGTAATGGCAATCACATTGATTTCTGGATGATGTTCTTGAATCCATCGCATGGCGGCTATTCCATCCATTTTTGGCATTCTTACATCTAATAACACGACGTCTGGCACGGCTTTTTGATCCTCGATATAGGCCACAAATTCCTGGACATTATTTGCTGCAAAAGTTACATAGGCGTCTTCAAAAGAGGATATTAGTGTTTTTAACGCTTTCGCGAAAAGCGTATGATCATCGACCAATACTACATTACATGTTGTCATTGTTGGGAGCATATTTTAAGACTATGGTCGTTCCTTCATTTGGAACACTTTGAAATACCAACTCTGCCGCTATCAGTTTTGCTCTACTTTTCATATTGATGAGACCGGAGCCTTTGACTGCACGATCCATATCAAAACCCACACCATTATCACGAATCGAAATTTGAAGATGCTCCTTTGTATAATTGGCTATAAGTTCGAGTTCTGTTGCTTCTGCATGCTTTACAACGTTACTACAACACTCCTGAATAATCCTAAAAATAATTATTTTTTCTTTTTGAAGCAAAGGAAAGACAGCTCCTAAGACGGTATACTCTACAGAAAGTATACCCGATTTATTCAAGCGCTTTACTTCTTCTTCAATGGCTTCATACAAGCGCCACTGTGCCATGACTTCGCCATTAATCACCTTGGATAATGATCGAATCTCTGAAAGACTTTTACTCACGGTCTCTTTGGCATCTTCAAAAGGTTCTTTTTGAGACCCCTCTAAAGTTTCTATGCCCATATTGATTTGTATTTTGGCAACAGAGAGCAGCTGACCTACGTTGTCATGCAATTCCATGCCTATATTTTTTAAAGTTTGCTCCTTAATTTCATGCTCCGACTCTGCCAGTGCTTTTTCAAATTCTTGCTCACGCACTACCTGTGCGAGTAATAATTGATTTTTGCGTTTATGAAAGGTATTGAAGAAAATAATAAACAACAGAACTAAGACAACAATGACTACGAGGAAGTAGACAAAGACGAGGATTTCCTGTTTATTGATTTGTTGAACCAGTAACACCATAGGTAACCAAATATAAACATTCCGTACAGAAAGTAATTAGCCAGAGAAATAAGCTTATCAAAATATGTTCTAAATATTAATTCTTCTTTCAAATAGAAGTCATTAAGAAGTATTAGCGGAGTAGTGCATACATAATAAATCAAAACGGGAATTGAAACATAAAAAGGGAACGTCCTCCCGATTTTCAAAATCACAGTATCTATTAATATTTCATAGTAGTAGAAAGAAATAGCCACTATGAGTAAGCCAAGACCAAGAACATCCGTAACCTTAGAATACATATTAAAAAAATCATCAGAGATTAAAAGATTAGCTATGGATAGAATAACAAAAAGAGCAAGGCACCATTTAAGTATTTGAACGCGTCTTTTTTGTTTTAACTCCCAGAGAAAAAATAGTCCTAAGGAGAAAAAATTAATCAATGCGTAAATATTGGAAAGCCAATAACCCCGCTTAAGTGAAGGATTATTGGTGAAAAATTCATTTTTGTTAATCCCCAGATCATATATATACCGAGGATAATGCCCTACGATCTCGTTTATAGAGGTGTAAATTAAAAGGAATACAATAAGCCTACCCCCATTATCCATAAAGGCCCTATACTTTACTAGTGAAATTACTGCAACAAGTGCTGCAGTAATTTCAATATAGGTAGCTAAATAAAGTCCTTGTAAATATTCTAACAAACCACTAATTTGAAGGATTAAATTCAGTAGGCGGAATCCTTCCCTGTTGTCTGTTCGCAGGAGCGATACTATAATTATTTGCCGCACCTGAACTTCCATTAACCGTTGGAGACAACATTAATGTTGCCTTCGGTTGCGATCCCTCAGTGTATGCAGCAAAGTACACACGAATTCCCGGATTATCAATACCTTGAGTAGTTGATTCGGCGGTCACATAATCAATATATGCTTGCAAATCGGCAACACTCATATTAAATTCACAAGTGTCCTCAAAACCTTCGGCATCTTTAATATATTTTGCTCTTGTGGTGTTCCATTGTTCACAAAGTGCTTTTCCTTCTTGAGGAGTTATACACATAGCTGGTGTTGTTGGCATAAATAAGTTTTTAAAATTAATAAAACGAAAAATAGCAAATTATACTTGTAACTGCACATTTAAGTTAAAAAAAAAGGGATGTTTATCCCTTTGAAAAACTGAAAATTAGTCGAAAAAAGGGGTATATACCCCTTTTACGGCCAACGGATGTGTCTTAATTTTGCTCAAAATAAAACGAAAGACTCATGGCATCAAAAAGAAATACCGAAAGACTAGACAGTGCAAGACCAACTGTGATGCCAACGACCGTGGCTTTTAGCAAACTATCCATTCAAAAACTATACGCTAGATGCAGACAGCAAAGTCGTGCGGCTTGGAATGACGGTTTGGAATATGCAGATTTTATTAATGCCCTTTGGAATTCGATGCTCACGAGTCCTAGTTGTAAAGAAGAGGCTGTGAAAGTTGAAGAAACACTAGGTCGCGGTGATACCATTCAAATATTAAGTGATATCTTCCTAGAAGATCGAAACGCACAATCAGCGAAATAGTTTCCAGCGAATCCGATCTCCTTTTTGTAATTGACCCAAGCCATTCACCCCTTCTTCTGATACCTGTAAAATCCTTGGGTAACCCCCAGTGGTTTGACAATCTCTCAACAATACAATGAACGTTCCTGAAGGCGTCAACTGTACTGTTCCCGGTATCACTGGCGCAGTAATCATAGGATCAAATACATTTGGTAGCTGCTCTTCTAATTGCAATGCCATACGATTCCAATGTTTTGAAACCGTAAAAACACCCAGACAATCTTGCTGTTGTTTTGCACTCAATCTTCTAAATTCGGGACCTTCAAAAGCAGTTATTTCATAGATCAAATCAACATAATCAGCTAGTATTGGCATGGTATACTTTAGGCGTGCTCCTTTCTTTTTTCCGTAGCTCGATATCCCTAAAGGCAATTCCTCCCCTTTCGTCACGGCAACCGCTGTCAGCGGTGCGTACATGCTCCTACTCCCTAATACCCGTTTACTTTCAATCCCGCCAGCAAAGCCAAGGTAACATCTTGTTCCTGAACTTATGGATCCTAAGTGCAGGGTTTGTTGCGCTTTCGCGAAAGCTACCGCCCCATGAACAACGGTCACACCATCTAAAGAAGCTATCGTTGTCCCACCCGTTACCACGAAGGCAGTATCCACTTCAAAATAGATCTGAGGGCCCTGCAAAGTACATTCCAACACAGCGGATCCTTGCTCATTATTCAACAAAGTATTTGCCAGTTGGTAAGCATCCTGATCCATCGCACCACTTTCTGGAACTCCCAAATGCGCAAAACCCTTTCTGCCGGCGTCCTGCACAGTCGTGTAAAATCCAGGATGTATGATTTTAATACTAGACATCAATAGGGGTTGTTTTCAATCGATAGGTGCCACGTTTGACTTCACTTGCTATTTGCGTAAACACATCTGCATGGATGGCTTTAAACTGTATAACATCTCCAGCTTTGAAAGGTGATGGTATTTCATCTGAAGGATCAAATAAAGAAATTGGGGTTCTTCCTATACTGTGCCATCCTCCCGGACTCGCCTGTGGATAGATGCCGGTTTGTGTTCCTCCTATGGCAACACTACCTGCGGTCATGTGCAAACTAGGAGTTACTTTTCGAGGAAAATACAAACGTTCATCCAGCCCTTCGAGATATAGAAACCCTGGCAGAAAGCCCATAAAATATAAACGATACCCCTCTTTTGTATGTAATTCAATAACAGCTTCAGGGGTGAGTTGTTTCGCTTTCGCGAAAGCGTTCAAGTCCTTTCCAAAATCTCCTCCATAACATACCGGAATCTCGTAGTGCATTCTCTTTGAAACCAACAGTTCTACTTCTTCATTTAATAGCTTTCGAATGAGACCCTCTGAAACCTTCCCTGGAGCCACTTTTAATAGTAATTCATTATATGCATGCACCACTTCAATATCCAAGGCAGCAATAATTTTTGTCTTTTGTGTCAACAAATGCTCCAGCAATGCATCCGACGGTAATTGCTCCCATCGAATCAAAATAGCCTGATCCCCTAATGGGAAAATCTCAACGTTGGTGAAAGCACTCATACCATCGATATTTCATGACGCACACACTGAGAATGTACGTGTTGCACAATTTCAATAGCAGATATAGTATCCCCGTGAACACATAATGTATCTATTTGAAAGGATACTTCCTTTCCTGTAATCGTGCGCAGTTTATGCTCAGTAATCATGGGAAGAATATGTTTCCAAACCTTTTCAGGGTCTGTGAGTAGTGCATCCTTTTCACTGCGACTTACCAAACTATAATCCTCGTTATAGTTCCTATCTGCAAAACCTTCGACCATCGTCCTTAATCTACCTTTGGCAAGGTCTGCAATTACTGAATTATAGGGTACAAAGAGACACAAACGATCATCGATCTCTTCAATGGTTTCGATGATGGCTTTTGCTGTTACAGCATCAGCGGCCGCTTTATTATAGAGAGCTCCATGTGGTTTTACATGATGAAGGCTGGTTTGTTGTGCTTTCGCGAAAGCGGAAACCCGTAAAATCTGCTCCTTCAAAGATAATTTCAAATCCGAAGCGTCGATCGTTAAAACCTTTCGTCCGAAGTTGGCGCGA
Organism: Dokdonia sp.; assembly: GCA_047630395.1. Lineage (GTDB taxonomy): Bacteria > Bacteroidota > Bacteroidia > Flavobacteriales > Flavobacteriaceae > Dokdonia. The sequence continues at coordinate 5,701 of JBLHXM010000053.1, read as the reverse complement.
TCTGGATAACTAGGATGTGCTCCTATTTTTACATGATGTTTCATCGCCAAAGCAATCACTTTTTCTATCGTTTCCAGGTCTCCAGCATGACCACCACAGGCAATATTGCAAGAACTGAGATAGGGCATTAATAAGGCTTCAATGCCCACGCCCTCTCCTACATCACTATTGATATCTATTTGAAACATTAGAGTACACCTATTACTTTGAGAATACTACGAAGTCCTAATCCTAGAACGATGATCCAAATAAAGATACCAAGTATATTTTGAGTTTTAGAATTGACATAATTACCGAGTAGTTGTTTTTTATTGGCCATCCAAATCAAGTAGCCTGCAATGACAGGAAGCAAGATTCCATTGGCCACTTGGGCAAACTTAATAATTTCAATGGGTTTATATCCCGACGACGAAAACGCAACACCTAGCACTAAGATGAGCATCCATACAGCTCTAAACTTCACTCCCTTCAAATTCTTTTCCCAACCGAGACACCCTTGCACCACATAGGCTGCTGCCAAAGGCGCCGTAATTGCCGAGGTTAAACCTGCAGCTCCAAGGCCCAATCCTACAAAGTATCTTGCATAGTCACCAAATAAAGGTTCTAGGCTTTGCGCAAGATCTGCTGCATTTTTTATTTCTCCTCCCTGAATAGCTGCAGCACAGATCATAATGGCCATAGAGACAAGGCCTCCCAAAATTACGGCCACAATAGTATCTTTTCTGGCCGCAGGAAGATCTTGAGCCCCTTGCCACCTTTCATTCACTAATGAGGCGTGTAAAAACAGATTATAAGGCACTACGGTAGTCCCTACCAAAGCGACGATTGTCAATAAACTATCTGTAGGCATGGACGGAACAAAACTTCCTTTGAGTACCCCCCAAATGTCAGGTTTTGTAACAATAGCTGTGATGATAAATGCAACACTCATGAGCAATACAAGAATCACGAGTGCTTTTTCTAAAATTTTATAATTCCCAATGTAAAGAAGAATAGCCGCAACCAGTCCTAGGCCTACACTCCATCCATTGAGGGCAAAACTTCCCAGATTAATTGTACCGGAGAGTCCTAAAGCTTCTAGTCCTAACACTCCTCCACTAATATTACCCGCTTCATAGGCTGCATTGCCAATAGCGATAGCACTTAGCATGAGTATCACAGCAAAGATACGTGCAGCTTTGGTGGGAATTTGTTCTCGGATAACGGTAGCAAGACCTTTATTAGAGACTAAGCCGATGCGAGCTGCCATTTCTTGAAGTACGATGGTAGCGACAATGGAAAGGATCATTGCCCAGAGTAAGGCATATCCAAAAGTAGCACCCGCAATGGTACATACCGTTACGGTTCCTGGCCCAATGAATGCTGCGGCAATAAGGACTCCTGGTCCTGATATTTTAAGAGGATTTTTCAATGATATATTTTTCAAGGTTGTGTTTGTTGCAAGGCATAAATCGCAAAACTCCCTAGCCAATGTCCGCCCTCATAATTATCATCGATCATGTTTGCATACGAATGACTCAAATGCTCATTGGCAACATCGATTAAATGGTCATAGTCAGGATATTGATTGGCGAGCCCATATAAGACCCATGCGCGACTAAAATTTACACCGTCCAAATGCACCAGTTTTCCATCAGAGCGATCTTTTACTTCACCCATCGGAATTTTAAAGTCTACCTCCTTTAATTGCGGTAAAAAGTCTTGAAGCCAATTCTTAAATTCGGAGGGGATCAGTACTCGACGCATAATATCTATTTCTTCAAGACATGGCGATAAAAAGTCAAAACCACTTGGTTCCCAACCAATTGGACAGCTTGCATCTTTCATATAAAAATATTTTGCCCGCTGACTTATAAGTTTCAATAATTCTGTTTCACCCGTTGTCTTAGCGTAGTCGTAAGCAAAAGCCAATCCGAAAGCAGTATTGGGATGTTCTCCAGATCGGATAGGGTATACCAACTTAGGCAGGAATTCTTTATACCTCTCTACGATAAGATCTGTAAGCGGTTGTAGGTTAGCTGCCAATTCTTGAGCGGTTGGATCCTCCCAAGCATGCAAGGCTTCTGCCATCTTAAGTAACCAGGCCCACCCATAGGTACGCTCATATGATTTGTTAGTGGGGTCCTCAAAATAAGCCAGTTCTACTGCTACATTTTCTTTTGTGATGGCTTGCTTTAGAAGGGTCATCACGGCGTCACGGCGTTGCAATGCTGGAAATTCCTTAGCGAGTACAATCAGAGACCAATAGCCGTGTACAGCACTATGCCAATCAAAGCATCCATAGAAAATGGGATGCAAAGCTTGTGGCGATTGTAGATCTTCATCGCTGGCTACGGTTTGATTAAGTTTATTAGGATATTCAATACCTACACAATGTAATGGTAGTGCGACTAATTGATTTGCTTTTTCAATATCGAGCACGGGTGTTTTACGCTCTTTGGAAATGATCTTGACTGGCGCAGCTGTTTTCGTGCTATTGGACTGACAAGCGATACATATCCCAATGAGTAACAAACTGCAAAGACGATTCCAAAATGTGATTCTTTTTATCATGAGTACCATATTCATAGGTTACTCAATATTACAGATTTATTATGAGTTTTGTATCGAGCCTCATTTTTTAGATATTAAAATTCAAGAAGCCATTGGACACCCATTGCTGGTCTACTCCTATTCTGGACCAATTTTGCGCTTCTTCGAAAGCAAAGACTGATGGATTTTCTAAGACAGCTCCTACGACATTAAAATGTACTGAAGGACGATTTCTAACATTGAGTACATCGGCATTTACAGTCGCTCGCTTCACCGTTTTTACAAAATTACCAAAAACCCATTCTTCTTTATTTTCTGATATTCGATACCAATTGTCTTGAATTTCGCACACTCTAAGAATAGCTCCAAGAGTAGTTTGCCCAACCTGTGAAAGTGAAGGAATTGGCCACTTCGAATGTTCAAGGTATTTACGGTTACTGAACCATAGCGCAACAAGGCTACAGGCATGACTCCATCAATAGTGCTTCCGACTAGATTATTGACCAAAGGCAAAAATTGTTGTTGACTATTGGCGACCGTATTTCCGCCAAAGAGATTCGTTCCTGGACATGATTTTGTCGTTCCACCACCATTGGTTAGGGCTCCCGTGCTCAGATCAAACCAATGGTGATACACGATCAGGTCTTCGGTCACTGGTATATTAAATCGCTTACAAAGTACGGCTGTCAAACGTAAAATACGCTCCTGTTGTCGTAGATCCATGGTATCCTCTCCAAGATCAAAAAACCCAATATTCTCAGTGCACAGAGCACCACTATTATTGCAAAAAATACAAGTAGGAGAATGATCTATACTTCGACCTATAACGATCTTTCCGTCAGGAAATATACTGAACTGCTGGCCGATATCATTCCATTCATTGACATGCACATGATGATTTTTCATTCCCCCTTTGTAAGGTAAAATGATTGTTACCATCAAAATGATGATACCTAGATATGGGCACATCTTGTTATGACTTCCTCAAGATAAAATCAAATATCAATTTATAATCATATCTACCCCAACCACCCATCTCGATCTAAACTCCGATACTGTATCGCTTCCGAAACATGATTTCCAAGTACATCGGGTGCTCCATCCAAATCTGCGGTGATTCTAGACACTTTTAAGATGCGATCATAGGCTCTGACAGAAAGGTTCAAACGTTCCATGGCAGTTTTAGCAGCTCTTTAGAGGCAGCCTCTAGCACACATTACTTTCGAGTTTGCTTGACATTCATCTGAGCGTTATAGTTGGTGGCTACGCTTTCGCGAAAGCGTTCCAATTCAAACTGTCCCCCCGTATAAGGTCGCTCACATATTTTTACACTGGCTTTTACGCTGTTCACAGGGTGTAGTACTTCTATGTCCAAAAAAAAAGTGCAGTAATTAATATAAAATTAATTTCCGCACTTTAATATATATCCCCCAATGTATGAGATAACCTAGGTTAAATAGCCCTAATTTACCTTAATTTTATCTGATGCATTCTCAACATCATTTGGTGATCCAAAAATAAACCAAGGAAAGCTCGCGGCGCCATCTGATAAGATGTTACAAGACTGGAATAGGCCTTGGTACTTATCTGGATAGGCATTAGGTCCTTGTCCATAATCAAAAACCTTAAAGTAGACATAGTTGCCAATATCATTTTGATTACATACTGGTGGTGGTGGACAATTTGGAAATGTAGGACATGGTGGTGGTGGTGGTGGCAGCGGAAAAGTATTCACGATCACTTCCGTAATGATTCCTCCATAGATAGCTTCATTCCCATCGACAACCACACTGGTGGTCTCCAAGATGTAATGGGATTCAAAAGGTCCCGCAATTTGGTGCACTTCCGCACTCCCATGGGCACCTCCATTATTCTCAGTTCCTGAAAAACTAATGGTAACACTGCCTCCGAATCCGGTGTAATCCCCATGCGCATGCGCACTTTGACTTTTACTAAAATCTCCATTGTTTAAGGAATTACTCTGTGAAAGATCTACTTCCATTGCTTCCCAAGTGGAAGCTCCGTTTGCTTGTTTTAATACATAGACCATGTCACTGGATTGTTCCTCAATTTGATCCGTAGCGTCCTCTGTACTGCAGGCAGTAAATAAGATAAAACTGAAGACCATCAAAACGATTGATTTTTTCATAATAAATAAGTTTATCGATTGGTTAAGCATTATTGCTTGATGCAAACATAAACACACATAACCTACTCATTAATATATACTTATCTACAGGTAATCTTATTTATCTAACGGTTAAATGAGTATCCAAAAGGTTGACCGAACGGTAGGGTAAGTGTTCCTATAGTTGCAACATATAGGAACAAAAAAAAACCTTGCTTTTATCACAAGGGTTTTTTACAACAATTCAAAAACTACTGCTTTTTAATCAACTTTTTAGTCGACTTTGCTTGGTCACCATATATATGAACACTATAGATTCCAGGAGAAAGTTCTGATACAATCACGGCTTGATTAGGACTATTATCAAGCATCGCACGTTGACGCACCAATCTTCCATTCATATCATAAATCTGAATTCCTTTTAATGCAAAATCTGACGTATTGCTAATGGTAAATACATCGCTAGCGGGATTTGGATACAGGCTAATAGCCGCCGCCAGTATATTGTCGTTAACACTTAATTGATCGGTTCCGGAAAAGGCAATTTCCGCAAAAGCGACAAGATTACCAGGATCCCCGTAATTACTAACAATATCCAAACGGATAAAAGAAGCCGTAACCGCTGTGAATGAAAATATTTCTGCTGAAGTCGTCCCACTAGTCACCTGTGCGAATATCGTTGGAGATCCTGCAATCGGTGTATAAGTCACCCCATCTTCTGAAGAAGAAACAACCACTCCTTGTATACCCGCTTGTCCTGGACCAGGAGCATTTATATTCCAAAATGAAAAACCCTCAACTAAATAAGAACCACCCAAATCAAAATCAATAGCGCCCGTATCGTTTGTTGCATAATATGCATTTCCAGGTGACGTCATAGCATGTGTTGCTGCTAAGCTTGGGAAGGCATCTAAACCATTTCCATTAATTGTATTGTCAAGACTTGAACCAAATTCAGTTGCCAAGGTGGAAGTTGCAGACACAGGATTAATAACATCTTGGGCTTGCATATATGTAGCTACTAAGAAGAGTGCTGTACAT
>JBLHXM010000052.1:0-23360 GCA_047630395.1 Dokdonia sp. | reverse complement strand
ACTGCGTACGGCTTTTTTCACCTTCTTTAATTTCATAAAACACAGTAATGGTATCTCCAGCACTAAATTCTGGTAACTCATTCTTTGTGATAAATTCGTCTTGTACAAATCTTACTAAATCTTCCATCTTTATGGATTTATTCGGTTGATATCTTAATACAACATTCACGATGATCGTCAGAGGTTATCCTAAGCGGGTGCAAAAATAAACAATTTCTGCTGCATTGCAATATTATACACGCTGATTTTGAGGGATTTAAAAATAACTCTATGATAACAACGAGGTATTTTCTCAAGCATAGCGCTTATTCAACAAAAAGACCTCTACCCGTAGGTCGAAGTTTTCTATTTGTTTGAAAACAATAAGCTATTAAAGCGCAGCTACGTGCTTAGCAAGTTTTGATTTCAAGTTTGCCGCTTTATTATCATGGATAATATTACGTTTTGCAAGCTTGTCAATCATAGAAGAAACTGCTGGAAATAATGCGGTTGCTTCTTTCTTATCAGCATCACGTAACTTCTTAATTGCGTTACGCGTGGTTTTGTGCTGATATTTGTTTCTAAGACGCTTTGTCTCGCTGTTTCTAATTCTCTTTAATGCTGACTTGTGATTTGCCATCTTCCTTGTTGTTGTTTTTTTTACATAAAATGTGTAGCCCGTAGGGGAATCGAACCCCTCTTACATGGATGAAAACCATGCGTCCTAGCCGATAGACGAACGGGCCGTTTGAACAATTCAATATACTGAATTCAACATACTGAATTTTTTTGTAGCCCGTAGGGGAATCGAACCCCTCTTACATGGATGAAAACCATGCGTCCTAGCCGATAGACGAACGGGCCTAGAAAATTGCTCAAATTGCGGATGCAAAAATACAACTATTTATGAATGTTGCAAACCTTAATTGAACTTTTTCTAAAAGATTAATACGCCTTTGCGAAAAGGACCCTTTTTGATGAGGGTTTTCCGCTGTAAACGCATACACCTTTTTCTTCTTTAGCATCCATCGGAATACACCGTATGGTTGCTTTGGTAAGCTTTTTGATAGTCTCTTCCGTATCATTAGTGCCGTCCCAATGCGCACTGATAAAACCTGTCTTAGTTTCTAAGATATTTTTGAATTCTTCGAAGGTGTCGACTGGAGTGATATGGGTATCTCTAAAATCTTTTGCCTTCGTATATAATTGGTCCTGAATTTCTTGTAATAGCGCAGCTACTTTTTCTACAATATCCTCCTTGGCGACAAATTCTTTAGTCAATGTGTCTCTTCGGGCTAATTCGACCGTGCGTTTCTCTAAATCTTTAGGGCCAATTCCAATACGTAACGGAATGCCTTTAAGTTCATATTCATTGAATTTCCATCCTGGTTTGTGAGTATCTCTATTGTCAAATTTTACAGAAATGCCACGAAGTCTTAAGTCGGTAACAATCTCATTGGCAACTTGGGAAATCGCATCGAGCTGTTCTTGGCCTTTATATATAGGAACAATAACTACTTGGTATGGGGCGAGATTTGGAGGAAGTACGAGGCCGTGATCATCACTATGTGTCATAATAAGTGCTCCCATGAGTCGTGTTGAAACACCCCATGAAGTGGCCCAGACGTATTCTTGTTTTCCTTGATTACTTGTGAATTTTACATCAAAAGCTTTTGAGAAATTCTGTCCTAAAAAATGAGAGGTTCCCGCTTGTAATGCTTTTCCATCTTGCATTAATGCTTCAATACAAAAAGTTTCATCTGCACCTGCAAATCGTTCGCTTTCTGTTTTTACTCCTTGTATTACTGGAATAGCCATGAAGTTTTCAGCAAATTCGGCATAGATGTTATTCATCAGTCTAGCTTCATCCAGGGCCTCTGCCTTTGTCGCATGGGCGGTATGACCCTCTTGCCAAAGAAATTCAGCAGTGCGCAAGAATAAGCGTGTTCGCATTTCCCAACGTACAACATTAGCCCATTGATTGATAAGAAGTGGTAAGTCTCTATACGACTGTATCCATCCTTTATAAGTGCTCCAGATAAGTGCCTCGCTGGTAGGGCGCACAATAAGCTCTTCTTCCAAACGTGCGTCTGGATCTACTCTTAGCTTCCCAGGTTTGTCTGGATCATTCTGTAATCGATAATGTGTAACAACGGCACATTCTTTTGCAAAACCTTCTGCGTTTTTTTCTTCCGCTTCAAAGAGACTCTTGGGGATTAAAAGTGGAAAATAAGCATTTTGATGCCCGGTTTCCTTAAACATGCGATCCAATTCCGCTTGCATCTTCTCCCAAATCGCATAGCCATAGGGCTTTATCACCATACATCCACGCACTGCAGAATTTTCTGCGAGATCTGCTTTAACGACGAGTTCGTTATACCATTTTGAATAATCTTCACTTCTACTTGTTAAATTCTTCCCCATAAAAGGTTACTTTGGCACAAAAATTGTGTTATTGTTAACGTGTTATTTTTATAGCGCAAAACTAGTTATTTTTACCACATACAACAATAAAACCCAGTATAGTTATGCAACTTTCTTTAGGATCATTTCAGTCGTTCAAAGTGTTTGCTACTGTCGTTATCGGCATATTCGCACTCGCATCATGTAGTTCTTCTCAAGCCGTTTATGACGATGACGGCATTTATAGTAAGAGCAATGCCGAAACGGTCTCTCAGGAGGTAACTGGTGGAACTACGGGTAATGGAGTTGCTTATAAAAATTATTTTGAACAAGGAGCAGAAGCTCTTGAAGAGATTCCCGAAGAGGGAGCAATTTTTACAGATATTGAATCCTATACTTCAGAAGAGGGATCCGAGGGGGCTATTGTATATGAAGATGATGCAGGCTTTGAGACGGGGCGTGCTGCATGGGGTGAAGAAACGGAAGATGTTACTCTAAATATTTATCCAAACAATAATTTCTATGGTGGTTTTGGGTTTAATCGTTTTGGTTTTGGCGGTTTCAACGGCTGGGGTTATGGCGGCTGGGGTTACGGTGGCTTCAATAATTGGGGTTACGGAGGTTTCAATGGCTGGGGCTGGGGTGGAGCTGGATTTGGATTTGGTAACCCTTGGAATCCTTTCTGCTATGGGTATGGTGGATTCAACGGGTACTATAATAACTTTAATAACGGAGGTTACGGAAGAAGAACAGCATATAACGGTTCCCGAAGAACGTCAGCGAGTAGTGCAATTGCTGCTTCTAGAACACGTTTACGTGAAAATGGAAGACGTACCACAAATAGATCTACATATTCAAGAGGCAGAGGAACGTCTCGTCCAACAACAACAACAACAACAACAACAAGAGGTATCGCAAGACCAAATAATTCAGGATCTAGACCGTCAAATTCTGCAAGACCTGTTAATGGTTCAAGACCTTCAAATGCGTCAAGACCTAATGGTTCAAGGCCATCTAATGCTTCACGTCCACGTGGAAATGGAAGACCATCTAATGCGTCAAGACCTCGGGGAAATAGTAGACCTTCTAGCGGATCTAGACCGTCAAATGCATCACGCCCAAGAGGGAATAGTAAACCTTCATCAACATCTAGATCTCGATCTAGCTCTTCAAGAGGTGCAAGTGCGCGTAGCAGCTCTTCAAGAAGTTCAAGTGGTTCTCGTGGAGGATCATCTCGTCGCGGTGGAGGAAGAGGGTAATTGCTGGACAAAAGAAGGATATTCACATTAATCGTAAAGAATGAAAAAGATATTTTTAACAGTAACAGCAATTTTTGCTGTGGGGGTTTTGTTTGCCCAAAATATTAATGATGCACTTCGTTATTCAACGACCAATACCACCGGAACTGCAAGATTTAATGCTTTAGGTGGTGCATTTGGAGCCCTAGGAGGAGATTTGAGTGCTCTTAATACGAATCCGGCTAGTGGTGCTGTGTTCACAAGAAATACAAGCTCCTTCACTTTGTCAAGTGAAAATATATCAAACGAAGTTGGCTATTTTAATGGTACTACAAAAAGTGCCGATACCGATGTTTCTTTCAATCAAATAGGTGGTGTCTTTGTTTTTGATACGAGTCCAGATAGCAATTGGAAAAAGTTTTCTTTGGGCTTTAACTATGATCGTACTCAAAATTTTGATGATGGATTTGTTGCAAGAGGAACCGGAAATACTTCGATAGCATCTTATTTTTTAAACTTCGCTGAAGGAGTGCCCCTCGATCTATTAGAATTGAGAGACGGAGAATCTATCGCCGATCTCTACCAGTTTTTAGGGGAGAATGAAGGTTTTGGAGCGCAACAGGCTTTTCTTGGCTTTCAATCCTTTCTTATTGATCCAGTATCTTTTGATGCAGCAAATACAAACTATATTGCTAATGTAGCTGGAAATGCCTTTGAGCAAGACTATACGTTTCTTAGTGATGGATACAATGGAAAAGTAGCGTTCAATATAGCCACACAATACAAGGAGAATCTATATCTCGGGTTGAACTTGAATTCGCATTTTTTCGATTATGAACAATCGACCATTTTACGGGAACGTAATCTGTCTGAAGCGAGTATCGTAAGCGCTGTGCGTTTTGAAAATAATTTGAGAACCTTTGGGAGCGGATTTTCATTCCAATTAGGTGCCATCCATAAAATAGGAGATAATTTACGATTGGGGTTGACTTATGATTCACCAACGTGGTTGACGATCTCTGAAGAAGGAAATCAGCGCCTTGTATCGGATAGAACGGTTGCAGAAAATATAATTACGACAGATGTCAATCCAAGAGTGACCAATGTTTTTCAAGAGTATCAATTAAAAACTCCTGCAAAGTATACTGGAAGTCTCGCTTATTTGTTTGGAACGAGGGGGCTTCTTAGTTTTGACTATGTCTATACAGATTATACTCAACTTACATTCAGACCTGAAAGTGATAGCTTCTTTAGTGCAGAAAATGCGAGGATAGAGACGCAATTGAGAGCGGCAGGGGTCTATCGTTTGGGAGGGGAATATCGCTGGAATCTATGGAGTTTCCGCGGTGGATATAGTCTTACAGAAAGTCCCTATGAGGATCAAAAGACCATCGGAGATCTTACTGGGTATTCTCTAGGGTTTGGGTATAATTTTGGAGAAATAAAACTAGATTTTGCGTATCAAAATCAAGAACAAGATAGAAACCAATCTTTGTATAGTACTGGCTTGACCAGTGAAGCTGCTGTTAATAGGAATACACAGAATTTCATTGCTACCTTGACGTTTAGCTTGTAGTATCCTAAGAAAAGAATTACTAAAGCAGCTTTCGGGCTGCTTTTTTTATGCATAATTTTATAAAAAATCAAAATATGAAAAAGGTTATAGGTTTTGCAGGAAGTAATAGTTCGCAATCCATAAACGCCGAATTGGTTTCTCATGTGCTCTCTAAGCTCACCAGTGTTTCTCACAAACACATCCTATTGACCGACTATGAAATTCCTATGTACAACATCGATACCGAACAAGCTTCGGGCATACCGATCGATGTGCAGCTTCTGAAAAATGAAATTGCAAAAGCAGATGGTTTAGTGCTCAGTGTAAATGAACACAATGGTTCGTGGTGCGCATATTTTAAAAATGTATTCGATTGGTTAACCCGTGCTGATCGTAATTTTTTACAGGACACTAAGGTTTTACTCATGAGTACCTCGCCGGGTGCTCGCGGAGCTTCAAGTTCCTTAGATTATGCAAAACAGACCTTGCCTCGTTTTGGAGCGCAAGTGGTTGAATCATTTAGTTTCCCTTCCTTTCAGGAAAATTTCGATGCTGAAACCAAGACAATTTCAGATCCTACACTGCAAATGGGCGTGCAAGAAGTGATCGGTTCTTTTTTGAATGAACTAGATGCTTAACGTTCCAACAGTACTATGGAGTAAGGGGAGTCTATCGTAATTTTACCATCCACAATAACCACGGTTTGTCCAGAATAGGTGTCTTTGACCGTTTCCGCTTTCGCGAAAGCGTTGCCTACCTCAATCAATTTTTTGCCCAAAGGTAAATCAAGGCCAACAACAACAATGTCTTTAAAGTCACCCTTTTCAAAGCTGCGACTAAAGACATAGGGCGCTGCAGTGATCATTGCGTGTTTTCCAGCACCGACAGCGGGATGACTGCCTCTGAAATGTCCGAGTTTTTTCCAATGATAGAGAATTGCTTTGGTTTCAGGACTATTGTGATCTTCCCAATTCATAAAACTTCGGAGGGTAGCATCGCCCACAGTCCCTTCTATAGTGAGATCTCTAGCGCTTTCGTCCCCGTAATACATCTGAGATAATCCAGGCGTTAATAATAATTTGGTTCCCGTTTCTATCGCTTTTGTGCGGTCTTTGTCAAAGGGAGATCCGTCATCATGTGAGGTTGCATAATTCATCACACTCTTTCCTTTGTGAGAGAAACGCGCAATACTATCATATCGACTAAATAGGGATTCATAACTTCCTAGTGCATCGTACTTAAACTGGAAATTAATAAGGTTGTCAAAGCCATTTGTAAAGTAATCTACCTTCTGATCGCCAAGGTCAAAATCACGTCCTTGACTCGCCATGTAATTGTATACTTCGCCAAACATAAAAAAGTCATTGTTATCTAGCACTTTTTCTGGAAATGCATTTTTATACTCAGCAAAAGCGGCATCTGCTTGTTGGCGCAAAACGACCCATGCATCTTCTTCCACATGTTTTGTTGTATCCACGCGATAGGCATCAATGCCCAATTCTCTTACATAGTCGGTAAGCCATTTAATGATGTAGTTGCGTGGAGTCTTTTCTAATTGAGTGGTTGCAAAGAAAGTGTCCAATTCTTCGAGTTCTTTTTCGTAACGCCCCTCTGTTTTCCACTTGGTGACCAAGTTTACAGGCAGTTCAACAGCTAAAGTGCTTTCTGTGAGGATATCAGGAAGATTCTCTACGAGGCTACATTTGGTGGTGTTTTCATAGGTTGTAAAAGCACAATTAGGATCTTCTCTTGCCCAATCCAATCCCCAAAAAGGATCTTGAGGAGTGACAGGTCCAGTATGATTCAAAACGACGTCCATGACGATACGAATATCATGAGCATGAGCCGTTTCTATAACTTCTTTGAGATCTGACATCGTTCCGAAATTTGGATCTAAAGCGGTCCAATCTTTCGTCCAGTACCCATGAAAACCATAGGTGAGTCCTGTCCCTTCATCGACACCTCCATGTACCTGTTCTACCACGGGGGTGAACCAAATAGCGTTAATTCCTAAGTCGGTAAAATAACCTTCTTTTATTTTCTGTGTAATCCCTTTCAGGTCGCCTCCTTCAAAACCACGTAAAACAGCAGTTTCTTTATTCCGATTAAACTGAATGTCATTGGTTTCATCTCCATTAAAAAATCGATCTGTTAGCAAGAAGTAGACATTGGCCCCTTCCCAGACAAATGGCGTTTTTGTTTGTACCTTCGAGATAGCAGTTTCGGTGGTTGCCTCTTTACAGTTGGTGAATAAAAAAAGAACTGCAGCAATACAAAGGGTAGTGTAAAATCTCATGGTTTTAGGTTTGGTAAGGCGAAGCTACTAAAATGTGAGGAGATTTGTTATTTTTTCGCTTTAAGCGAAAGAAAACGTATTTTTGAAATCTTAAATTAGACTATGCCCTCCCTTAAATCATGGCTTATCGCCGCTCGTTTACGCACTTTACCATTATCCGTATCGGGGATTTTGATGGGTTCTGCATTGGCGCTAAATGATGACCTCTTTCAGTGGGATATTTTTGTACTTGCTTTAGTAGCTACATTAGGCTTTCAGGTACTCTCTAATTTTGCCAATGACTACGGAGATGGTGTGAAAGGAACGGATAATGAAGATCGCGTAGGACCTGCTAGGGCTATGCAAAGCGGACTCATGACTCCAAAAGATTTGATACGAGGAATGATCGTGGTTACGATAGCGACTTTAGCTGCGGTAATTGTGTTGATTTATGTTTCGTTTGGAATTGATCAAATAGGGCTATCCCTCGTCTTTTTAGGTTTGGGGATAGCAGCTATGATAGCTGCGGTAAAATATACAGTAGGGAACAGTGCCTATGGATACAAAGGGCTAGGAGATGTTTTTGTCTTCCTATTTTTTGGAATTGTTGGCGTGTTGGGGTGTTACTTCTTGTATACGCAACAGCTCTATGTCATTCATGTACTTCCCGCTATTACTATTGGTTTATTGGCGACCGTTGTATTGCATTTAAATAATATGAGGGACCGGGAGGCTGATCAAAAAGTGGGTAAACGAACCTTAGCTGTTATTTTAGGTAAAAATAGTGCAGTGCTTTATCATGGGTTTTTACTGGGAACAGCCATGCTTTCTTGGTGTGTTTATTTGTTGATTTCCAAACAGTTAATGAGTGTCTATAGCACACTTATTTTTCTTATTCCTATGTGTGTTCATTGGGGCGTCGTACTCAAAACAAAAAATCATCCCTTGTTAGACCCAGAGCTCAAAAAGGTAGCCTTAATCACGTTTGGTCTTGCTTTGTTATTTTTTCTACTCAACCTGCGGTAAGTCATTTTAGCATAGTTGATTACCATTTATCGTTTTTTTCTTACCATATATCGAATTCCTAAGATTCTTGGAAGTATGTTATTTTATTATTAATACTTTACGATAATTAATAATCAAAAAATATCATTTTATGAAAAAGATTACTCTTCTAGTGATTTGCTGTCTGTTCTCAGCATTTGCCTTTGCTCAACCACCGAACGATACATGTGCAGGAGCTACTCCAATTACTCCTTCAGCTGAAGGAACGGGTTGTGGTGTAGCAACCTTCACATTACCTTTTACAACAGATGGAACCACGGATAGTGGTGTACCAACGGTTTGTTCTACTCCAGGACTCGATCAATACTTCACTTGGACTGCAACAGCACCGGGACTTGTATTTAACTCAGCGAACCCTGGTAGTCCTGGGATTGCTGTTTTTGCAAGTTGTGCAGATGTAGCGGCCGGAACAGATATTTCTTGTGCAAGTACTTTTGCATCAGGCGCACAGTTAAGTGGATGGTCTGTAGGCGACAACCTTATTATTCAGGTATATGACTTTAATGGTTCTTTTTCTGACATCGCTTTTTGTTTGGAAGAATTTACACCACCACCACCACCACCTAATGATGATTGTTCAGGTGCGATTACTGTGATGAACGGTAGTGTGAATACGGGTGATACGACTGCAGCAACAGTAGATGGCCAATCTTTTTGTGGTACGTCTAATTCTGCTCCAGGAACTTGGTATGTTTTTAATGATGGAGGTGTTGGTGCATTTAACGTGAATGCTTCACTTTGTGTTGGAAGTACTTTTGATACTAAAATTTCAGTGTATTCTGGAACATGTGCTGCTCCAGTTTGTGTAGGTGGTTCTGATGATAGTTGTGGTGCACAATCTCAACTTGATTTTACTACAGACGGATTGGGAACAGATTATTTTATTCTAGTCCATGGTTTTTCTGCAAGTACAGGAGCGTACACGCTTACTACGACAGCAGTACTAGCTCCATCACCACCTGCAAATGATGATTGTTCTGGTGCTATTAGTGTTATGGATGGTAGCGTAGAAACAGGAGATACAGCCGATGCAACAGTAGATGGCCAGTCTTTTTGTGGTACGTCTAATACTGCTCCAGGTACTTGGTATGTCTTTAATGATGGAGGTCTAGACGTATTTAACGTGAATGCTTCTCTTTGTGTAGGATCTGGTTACGACACGAAAATTTCAGTATATTCTGGAACGTGTGCTGCCCCAGTTTGTGTAGGTGGTTCTGATGATAGTTGTGGTGCACAATCTCAACTTGATTTTACTACAGACGGATTAGGAACAGATTATTTTATTCTAGTCCATGGTTTTTCTTCAAGTACAGGAGCGTATACGCTTACTGTGACAGCTGATGCGGTTGTTAATCCAATCACTTTATGTGATCCATTGGCAGATACAGGTGCTCCTGTAGTTACCTGTCCAGCAGATGTTGGAGCTAGTGGAGGTGGTGCTACATGTAGCGATCCTGTAGTCGTTGATTATGACTTCCCTACGATCACAGATGATTGTGGAGCACGTCTCTCTCAGAATACAGATGAAACTGTAAATGACGCCTTTGATTGTTCTGGGCAGATAACTGGACATGTAAGAGAATTTGATCTTGCCGCTATGGGGATCGTTAATTCATTTGTTCTTTCAGAAGTAGAAGTTGGTGTATGGAGTGCTACTAATTCTCCTGTAATGACGATCAATGTATATGACCAAGCCGACATTCCTGGAGGAATAGGTGCATTTACACCGCCGATGTCTGCTACGCTAACGCCACTTGCTTCTGTAGATTTTACAGTGCCAAATGGAGCTCAAACATCAGTAATTGTTCCTATTAGTGCAATTCTTGATCCGGGTACTACGATGGTTATTGAAGTGCTTTCACCTAATAATGCAAATTTTTTAATAGGATATAATAATTCAGGTACTGGTACTGCAAACGCTACATCTCCTTCATTCTTAGGGTGCCAAGGTGCTGGTATTGCGTATGAAACACCTGGAAATTTAGGAGCTGCATTTTCTGGATTTTCTGCAGTGATCGTTCCAACGGGAGCCGACTTGACAATCGTTCAAAGCGCAGGGTTAGCTTCTGGAGATACGTTCCCAGCTGGAGATACATTGAATACTTTTGACGTTACAGATGCTGCAGGAAATACTACTTCTTGTTCATTTACAGTAACGATAGGTGATTTTACTGCACCAGATGTCACAGGACCTATCGATATCTTTACAGGTACAGGTGGTGCTGGCGGACTTTGTTCAGCGATTGTAAATTATGATCCTATCGTAGCGACAGATAACTGTTCAGCTGATACGGATATTACGGTGACACTAACGGAAGGGTTAGCAAGCGGATCTGCATTCCCAGTAGGGACAACGGTCGTTACTTATTCTGTTCTTGATACTGCAGGTAATGAGACATTATTTACGTTTAATGTAACGATTACAGATACGTCTGCACCGGCAATTGATTGCCCAGCAGATTTTGCAGTTTCTCCAGATGCTTCTGGGAACTATACGCTTCCAGATTGGACTACCTTAGCATCTGATGCTTGTTCTTCTGGAGCTGATCTAGTCACTACTCAAGATCCTATAGCAGGTACTGTTGTAGCTGATGGAAGTGTAACAGCTGTTACGATTACTTCTACAGATGCTGCTGGTAATGTTTCAGTATGTACATTCAACCTAACGGTAGATGCTACCTTGAGCGTTAACGACCTTGCACTAGACAATGCAGTATCAATATATCCAAATCCAACAGCTAATGTATTTACATTAACTAACGGTTCTGGAGCGTCTTTAGAGACGATGACCATTGTAGATGTTAATGGACGTATCATCGATACGATCTCTTTAACAGAAATGGATACGGAAAAAGAAATTTCAATTGCTAATTATGCTACTGGAATCTATTTTGCACGTATTAGTTCTGAAAACGCTACTACGGTAAAACGTATTGTAAAGCAATAATGATGTAAACACATTGTTTTCAAATAAGGAACCCCGCAGTGCTATACTGCGGGGTTTTTTTTGTCTTTTTATCGTGTGGACTTTCGTACTTTTGATACAAATACGTATGACGCATGGACATTACTTTTTTTGGTCAGAACAGTTTTCAAATTGATCTTGACGAGACCACAATCATCATAGACCCTTTTATTTCAGGGAATCCGCTTTCTAAAGATCTTGTGGATGTAAATAGCTTGAAGGCAGATTATATACTGCTCACACATGCACATCAAGACCATGTCTTAGATGCAGAGGCAATTGCTAGAAATACAGGCGCTACTATTGTAAGTAATTATGAAATTGCGATGTATTATGAAGCCAAAGGACTCAAGGTCCACCCTATGAACCACGGAGGGAAATGGAACTTTGATTTTGGCGAACTAAAATATGTCAATGCGGTACATACCAGTAGCTTTGCCGATGGTTCCAATGGAGGACAACCGGGAGGGTTCGTTTTAACCGCAGCAGGAAAGTCGATCTATATCGCAGGAGATACCGCCTTGACCATGGATATGCAATTGATTCCAATGTCATATACCCTTGATCTAGCCATTCTTCCTATTGGTGATAATTTTACGATGGGGATCGATGATGCAGTGATCGCTGCAGAATTCGTCAAGTGCGATCAAATTTTAGGTTGTCATTATGATACTTTCGGCTTTATCGAAATTGATCATGAATATGCTCAAGAGGCCTTTGCAGCTAGAAAGAAAAAATTACACCTTTTAGAAATCAACGAAAGGATGTCTCTTTAAGTACGCTTTCGCGAAAGCGCCGCCTTTATGAAAGCTATCTATCACAAATACGTACTTGAATTTAAACGTCCTAGTGGCACTTCTAGAGGTGTCCTAAAGACGAAAGAAACATGGTTCCTTGTGATCACAGATAAAGAGCGCAAAGGAATAGGAGAGTGTGGTATTCTGCGGGGACTTAGCTATGATGATCGTCCAGATTATGAGCAAATGCTACAATGGACCTGTGATCATATCGCTGAGGGGCCGGAAGCATTGTGGGAAGCCTTAAGAGAATACCCAAGTATCCAGTTTGGAGTGGAGATGGCTTTTAGGTCTCTGGAAAGTGCAGATCCCTATCATCTATTTCCTTCGGCTTTTACAGAAGGAAAAGCGGAACTCCCAATCAATGGACTTATTTGGATGGGAGATCAAGGTTTTATGAAGGATCAGATTGATGAAAAAATCGCCTTAGGGTTTGATTGCATCAAGATGAAAATAGGAGCCATTAATATTGAAAAAGAACTTTCTTTATTGCGCTTTATAAGAAGTCATTTTAGCAAAGAAGTGATGACATTGCGCGTAGATGCCAATGGAGCTTTTACATCGACTTCTGCCCCTTCGATATTGCAGGAGTTGGCAGATTTAGAGATACATTCTATCGAGCAGCCCATTAAAGCGGGACAGCCAACTACAATGAAGGCGTTATGTGCGAAGACACCTATTCCGATTGCCTTGGATGAAGAACTTATAGGAGTCATCGATTTAGAAAAAAAGCGTTTCCTTTTGGAAACGGTGCGACCACAATTCATTATCTTAAAACCCAGTTTTGTAGGTGGTTTTAAAGGAAGTGAAGAGTGGATATCACTCGCTGACGCATTGGGAATTGGCTGGTGGATCACATCAGCCTTAGAAAGTAATATAGGATTGAACGCCATTGCACAGTGGACCTATACATTAAACGCAGGAGGGCATCAAGGATTGGGAACGGGAAGTCTGTTTGCTAATAACATTGAAGCTCCCTTAGAAGTACATCAAGGACACCTATTGTATAACCCCCTCAAAAATTGGGATTTTAAAGAATATTGATATGTATATAGAACAGGCTTATAAATCACTCCATGAAGGGTGGAGGTATCTTATTGGATTTTTAGCCATATTTTTGATAGGGTGGCAGGTGATAGGTGTCGTGCCTCTTTTTGTATCGGCTTTTCTAAGATCCGCGAATCTTCAAGAATTTTTGGAGGCTAGCACAAATGCCTTTATGGACCTTTATGAGGGAGAGAGTAATCTCTATCTTTTTCTCATGTTACTTACTTTTATTGGAGGACTCGTTGTGTTATTAGTTGTTGTGAAATATCTACATAAGCAAACGTTGACCCAACTCACCACATCAAGGGCAAAGGTTGATTGGAGCCGAATATTTTTTGCATTCACAACCTGGGCAATATTCTCAATAGTCACTACGGGCATAGCGTATTATCTATCGCCAGAAATGTTTCAAATGAATTTCAAACTCATGCCATTCTTGGGGCTATTTGTAATCACATTATTTTTGTTGCCACTGCAAACAAGTTTTGAGGAATACTTTTTTAGGGGATATCTAATGCAAGGTTTGGGAGTTGCTATAGGAAATAGGTGGGTTCCGCTTATAATCACTTCGCTGGCCTTTGGATTATTACATATTTTCAATCCCGAAATAGAGAAGATTGGATATAGTGTTATATCAGTATATATAGGATTGGGATTCTTTTTAGGGATTATTACATTAATGGATGAAGGTCTGGAACTGGCATTAGGCTTTCATGCAGCAAATAATATGATTATTGCCCTGCTTGTCACTGCAGATTGGACGGCCTTGCAAACCAACTCGATACTGCTTGATACCTCAGAGCCAACGGCTATTGGTCAAATTGTTCCAATCTTTATTGTCCTACCCATCCTCACCTTTGTTTTTGCCAAAAAATATAAATGGACGGATTGGAAAGAAAAATTGACAGGCAATGTATCTCCTCCCATTCCTGAAGACGAGGTGATTGTTTAAATTGACTTTTGAATCACATACACATAACACAAACTTCACATACATGTTTTATCTTTATGCAGTATGAAGTTATCTCCTGTACGTTTTATTAGAGTGCATCCTAAATTCAAATTGAATGGAAGGTCGTATACGATTGAGACGCTCAAGGCACAAGCCTATGAGTTTATCAAAGAAGGCGAGCCCTATGAAGAGGCTGTGGGCAGTTTTTTACTCGACTGGTTGAACGATTCCAAATATGTCACCGTGAATACTTCAGGGTCGACAGGTTCTCCAAAACCGATCAAAATTCAGAAAGCACATATGGTTCATAGTGCTAGGGCCACAGGAAGCCATTTTAAACTTCCAGAAAAGACCACGGCACTGTTGTGTTTACCCGCTTACTTTATTGCCGGTAAAATGATGCTTGTTCGTGCCTTAATCCTAGGATGGCATATAGATATGGCATTGCCTAAAGCCAATCCCTTGGATCATGTGTTTCGCCGTTATGACTTTTGTGCGATGACTCCATTACAATTGGATAACTCCTTAGGTCGTATGCATCTCATTAAAAAACTAATTGTAGGCGGAGGAGCTATCCCACCCGTCTTGGTGAAGCGTCTGTATGACGTTGACACAAAGATATATGAGACTTATGGCATGACGGAAACAGTGACTCATATCGCTGCAAGACGTGTGAATTCAAAAAAAGAAAAGGAGGAAAGTATTCCTTTTAAAACCTTGTCACACGTTACAGTGACAACTGATGATCGTTCTTGCTTGGTGATCAAAGCTCCAGATGTTAGTACAGACCCTGTGATTACTAATGACATCGTCCGACTTATAACACACAAGAAATTTGAATGGCTTGGGCGTATTGATAATGTTATTAATAGCGGTGGAATCAAACTGTATCCAGAGCAAATTGAGGAGAAGTTAGCGCTCCTTATTGACAGTCCTTATTTTGTAGGGGGTATTCCGGACGACCGCCTGGGTGAAAAGCTGGCCTTGTTTGTGGAACAAGAGGGGGCGTTTGCTTTCGCGAAAGCGGATGAAACCAACACTCGCTTTCTACGCTATGAGTTTCCGCAGGTAATCTTTACCGTACCACAGTTTGAGCGCACAGAAAATGGAAAACTTCAACGAGGACAGACCATTCGAAAGGGATTACTGTCTGATAACACCTAAGATGAACTTCGCTCACCCGTAAGTGGTGTTTACTCATTGGCTCTTGTTCAAGGCGTTTCTAAGGTGTAGTTTTATTTCAAATTAAAACAATACGTTATGAGACTAGCCAAAACCACAAGCATGTTACTACTATGTCTACAGGTAGGATATGCACAAGAAAACACTCAAGAAGTTGCCACTACAATGCTTACGATGGAAACACTGATTACGCACGCCGCAGATCAGTTTCCAGCAACTAATCCACAACAGATTTACGTGTTGGTAGAAACTGAGGAAGAAGGAATTTCTACGGATGCTCGTTTCTATTTTGAGCAAGGAATGCGACTGCTTCTCAAACGTTTAGCTTCTACCGACATTGTAGCAATAGGTACCTATGGTTATGATAATCAAACACTACTAGACTTTACAGAAGTTTCGGATACCCAAACTATTTTAGCGAGTATGACTCAGTTGTACGCCATGGAAATGACAGACAATCAAAGTGATGGTATTGATCTCGCCTATCAGTATGCCAATGAGAATTTTGAAGTGGATTATGATAATAAGGTACTCATACTTCGCAATGACAGTAGCGCTGCCCATAAAAAAATAGCAAAGAGTAGTCGCTCAAAAAAACAAAAGGATGTGTCTGCTGAAGCGGTAAACATTGCACCAAAGACAAAACTAGGAGGAGCGATTGCGCTTACGGCATTAAGTATCCTTCCAGAAATCTTAGATATAATTAAGAACTAAGGTTTTCGGCATCCTATTTGATTAGTATGTGCCAGTTAAAATGATGATATTTGCAAAAATTATGAGCATGAAAACATTCCAAAAATCCGTATGCATTTTGTTTCTACTAGGGGCATTTACGACCGGTATAGCACAAAACTTAGGAGCCGTACAACGGGGACAGCGTGGATATGTCCCACCTCCAAGAGCTTTGGAAGCTGGGGAGCCGGAAAAGCCAGATGTCAATGTGATGGCACAAGAGAATGCGACACGTTATGCACAGGAATTAAATATTGATGCTTTTACAAAGGAAGTTCTCAAGAGTTACTTGAAAGATTTTTATAGAGAGAAGATCGACATTTCTTACAATCCAGAATTAAAATTTGATGATAAGCAGCCGTTGATTATGACTGCAAATAGTAAATTTGAAAAGCGTTTGACTGAAATCCTTAATGCCGACCAAATCGAAGCGTTAATTTCTTTTGAGCAATTGGGCATGAAACCCAAAGACGATAAGAAAAAGAAAAAGAAGAAGAAAAAGGATAAGAGCTAATAAGCATAAATAGAAAATAGAAAAGAGTATCCCACGGATACTCTTTTTTATTTTATGCGTATTTTTAGGTACACCCTAAATACGGTACAATGCGCACGTTTCTTTTTTTTTTATTTTTATTGACAACAACAATTGCTACAAGTCAAATCCTAACGGAGCGGGAGCGCGCTCAAGTGGTGGATGAAATCCTATCAGATCGTTTCAATAACTTACTGCCGACATTGATGGACAGGGCTCAGATTGATATGTGGATATTGATCTCTCGAGAGTACAATGAGGATCCCGTCCTAAAAACGATGTTGCCTGCTACTTGGCTCAATGCACGTAGACGAACCATATTGGTCTTTTATAGAAATCCAATCACTAAAGCATTTGAAAAGAAGGCCATTGCACGGTATAATGTGGGAGCCAATATTGATTCTGCTTGGGACAAAGAGAAAGAGCCCGATCAATGGAAGGCCTTAGTTGATATGATCGCTGAGCGTGATCCACAGAGCATTGGATTGAATTACTCCAATAACTTTGGATTGGCTGATGGTATTGTTAAAACAGATTATGACGCTTTCATGAAGGTGTTACCCAACAACTATCAACAACGTATTGTATCGGCAGAACCCTTGGCGATTTCTTGGATTGAAACGCGTACTACCATGGAAATGAGTTATTTTAAGCAATTGGTTGCTATTACGCACGATATTATCAAAGACGCTTTTAGTGCACAGGTGATTACTCCCGGTACAACTACTACAGACGATGTGGTTTGGTACTTGCGTCAACGTGTTACCGATATGGGACTAGAAACATGGTTTCATCCTACAATAGATATTCAACGATCTGAAGAAAAGTTAGAAAGTCACATCGTTTCATTTTCAAATCGGCCTGATGGAAAAGTGATCCAAAAGGGAGATTTACTGCATTGTGATTTTGGAATTACCTACCTCAGACTTAATACGGATTGTCAGCAACACGCTTATGTTTTGAAGGATGAAGAGCGAGAAGCTCCTGATTTTTTAAGGACGGCTTTTAAGGCTGGAAACCGCATCCAGGATATACTTACGACAAATTTTGAAACGGGAAGAACCGGAAATGAAATTTTAGCAGCAGCCTTAAAACAAGGAAGAGATGAACGGTATTTACCTTCCATTTATACGCATCCCTTAGGTTTGTATGGTCATTCGGCCGGACCGACCATTGGCATGTGGGATTCTCAAGGAGGAGTGCCAGGAACAGGAGACTACCCTCTCTTTGAAAATACTGTATATGCCATAGAACTCAATACAACCGTTACTCTAAAAGAATGGCAAAAGGATATTCGGATCATGCTAGAAGAAGCAGGGTTTTGGGGAAGTGATGGTTTTGAGTATGTTAATGAGCGGCAGGAGAAATTACTACTAATCGACTAAAACCTAAGGGTTATGAAAAGAGGGCTTTTTTATGTGCTGATGCTGGTTTTTGCTTTCGCGAAAGCGCAATCCAACCCGACCCAAGTAAGCATGTACCTCGATGCGTCTTTGAGTATGGAAGGAAGGAATATGGCGGTTGAAATGGAGTACCTTGAGACCTTCTTTGGCGAGCATCCTTATGCAGAAGTTGATTTTGTTTCCTTTAGTAATACAGTACTATATCAAGAGTCTTATGTTGTTGAGCAAGGGGATTGGTATCAAATTACAGAGCGTCTTATTATGACGAACTATGATGGAGCCACAGCCTTTGATATTTTAGATTTTTCCAAGAAAACGGATTATTATTTGTTGCTAACAGATGGAAAAAGTGCCTTTGATAGTTTTCCGAAAACAGCGAGTGCTCCTGTTGTTATTCTCAATTCGATACCTGTAAAAGCGGCTTTACATATGAAATTGCTAGCAGCACAAACAGGAGGGAGTTATAATGTATTAAAGAGTGCTTCTGGTGTGAACCCGCCACAGATTACAACAATTCGTGGGAAAGTAACAACAACTGAAGATGGTGAGACCATCGGATTAGTAGGCGCAAGGGTCCAAGTGATTGGAGAGACAACACAGGTTGCAACCGATAGTGAAGGTAATTTTAGTATTTCAGCCAAACCTGGCGATGTTATTATCGTCACGCATATCGGCAAGAAGCTAACAAAGAAGCGCGTAGTTCGAGGAAAATCTATGAATGTCTTTTTGCCTTTTGAAGGGGATGCTCTTGATGAAGTCATTTTAACAATCCAATTGGAGCCGGAAGACGCGCTCGTTTATATTGGGAATGAAAAGAAATCTAAAAAGAAAATCACCTATGCCGTGCAATCAATAAGTGAAAATGAAATTTCTCCTTTAGATTTAGATGCAAAACAAGCGGTAAAGGGGCAATTTTCTAACCTCGAAATCGCTAATGATGCAGCAACTACACGTGTAGATTTGACACAGTTTTTGGGGCGTCATAAGAATATGACCATTTTAGGAGATCAGTATGGGTTAGTGGTAATTGATGGTATGGCTACGGCAAAGTCTAGCTCTGCCTCCAATACGCAAACACTTGCTTCAACACTCCATATAGACCCAAATAATATAGCAGATATCACCTATTTGAAAGGACTTACGGCGACTAATCGCTATGGAACTTTAGGAAAGAATGGAGTGATACTTATTACTACAAAAGCCTATGCGACCCATGGTACCAAGGATTTGAGTGTTAAGAGAAAAGAAGGAACTACAGGCTACTATAGTGATGAATCCTCTGAGCTTGACGAACTTCCTAATGTTTCTTACATCAATGAATTACTCATTGCTCAAGATATCGATACAGCCTATACGATCTATTTGGAACAACGGAAATTTTTTGGAGATTTGGTATCCTTTTATGTAGATGTCGCCAGCTATTTTAGAGGATGGGGCAATCAGTTATTAGTTACTCGTATTTTATCGAACCTTGAAGAGAAGTTTGCCGATGATCCAACCGCTTTATATACCGCATCCTTCAAGTATGAGGAGTTTGGAAATATCTTAGGAGCGATTCAAAGTTTGCGAATGATTACACAGTCCTTTCCAAATCAGATGCAAGCACAAAGAGATTTGGCGCTGCTTCAGTCGGATTTGGGTGCGATAGAAGATGCAAAAGAACAATATATAAACCTTTGGATACAATGCCAAGAGAAAGGTATGAGTGCGGCAAGCTTCACCGAATCCGTAGGAAAGGAGTTTCAGAATTTTGTAGCCAAGTATAGAGATGAGGTCCAGTCTACCAAACTTCCCCCCATGAGTACCAGAGTTCCAGAAGTATTAGAACGTCGTATTGTCGTCTCTTGGAGTGATCCTAGATCCCTTTTTGATTTACAAATTGTCAATCCACAAAATCGATTCTTTACCTGGAACCATACCATGAAAAATGCTGGACGCCGATTATTACAAGAAAAATCTGCTGGCTTTAGTATGGAAGATTTTTTTCTCACCTCAGGAGATCAGGGAACTTGGAAATTTAATGTGGTCAATTACGGATTTACTAAAAATGATAAAGGGCAGCCTAGCTTTTTAAAATTCACGGTCTATGATAACTACGGTTCTCCTTCAGAAAAGAAAACTGTGAAAGTTGTCCGTCTAGAAGAACTCGATACTCCTTTTACGGTTCTTAGTATCACGATCTGATGCATCAATTACTGATGAGTGTGTTGCTTTTTTTGTGATTTTTGATCCTCTCGATTTTAAGAATAGGGCATAAGTGCTATAACACTCAGTCTTTTGAATCTTATGTTAAAATACCGGGTATTTTGGGGATTGTGCCCGGACAGAACGAGATGATTTCTTAAGATAACGAGCGATCGAGGATATTTACTACTCTGCCCGTGGATGGTACTTTGAAAGTACATCGGCGAGATGGGTTCGATCTACATGCATATATATTTCTGTGGTCGTTATGCTTTCATGACCTAACATTTGCTGGATGGATCGGAGATCGGCACCATTTTGCAATAGATGGGTAGCAAAACTGTGACGGAAGGTATGTGGACTGATACTCTTCTTGATGCCCGCAGTTACGGCAAGGTTTTTTATGATTGTAAATATCATCGCTCTGGTGAGTTGCTTGCCGCGCCGATTTAAAAAAAGTGTATTGGTGAATCCAGCATCGACCGTAACGTGTGAACGAACTTCGGTGCGATAGATTCCAATATACTTTTGGGTATGCTCGCTTATAGGTACAAAGCGCTGTTTGTCTCCTTTTCCAGTGATACTGATGAATCCTTCCTTAAAATACAAATCAGAAAGCTGAATGCTGATCAATTCAGAAACTCGTAACCCGCAAGCATAGAGGGTCTCTAACATGGCTCTATTGCGTTCTCCTTGAGGTTTGCTCAAATCAATGGCTGCAATTAACTGGTCAATCTCTTCAACAGCAAGCGTGTCGGGTAACTTGCGTCCTACTTTGGGTGCTTCTATGAGATCCATCGGATTGTCTGCTCTGTAGTCTTCAAAAATTAGGTAATTAAAAAATCCTTTGAGACCTGAAATGATCCGTGCCTGGGATCTGGGTTGGACTTCTTTGGCAAGCGCATAAATAAATCCTTGTATCTCTTCCTTGCCTATCGATATGGGGCTTTTAGTGATTTCATGGGTATCGAGATAGGTCACCAGTTTGGTGAGATCTCGCCTGTAATTTTCAATGGTATTGTCAGAAAGTCCACGCTCAATGCGCAGATAATAGGTGTAATCTGATATGCCGGCTTTCCATTTCACGAAAGTAAAAGTACAACTATTAATGTTTTGTGAATTGGAGATTTTTTGAAGGTAATGTGAAAATTTTAAGAATTTTTTCATGAAAGCGATCTCCTGAGACTTCGTTGTTTCCATTTTAAGAATACGTATTTTTACGCTTTCGCGAAAGTCCTCTTGATAGAATTTCCGAGTACATTGACTACATTTGATCTATGAAACTACTCATTATAAACGGCCCCAATTTGAACCTTTTAGGTAAACGTGAACCTGAAATATATGGAGGTACTTCCTTTGAAGAGTATTTTGTGAAACTACAATTTGCTTTTACAGAAGCGGAGTTGTCCTATGAACAATCCAATATAGAAGGAGAGCTGATCGAATTTATTCAAAAAGCTGATGATACTTTTGATGGTATTATCCTAAATGCGGCGGCCTATACACATACCTCTGTAGGAATAGGCGATGCTGTAGCCGCTATTACCACAGCCGTCGTTGAGGTCCATATTTCAAACACTTTTGACCGCGAGGAATTTAGACATCAGTCGTATATCTCAAAGCACGCAAAGGGTGTGATCTTGGGTTTTGGATTACAAAGTTATGATCTAGCCATTCAGAGTTTTATTAAATAGGGGATTAGGTATTAGGAATGCGGTAATTTGAATATTCTAGCTCAACAATCGTTGACCTCCTTAATACATTCTTTTGTCTTGACTTTTGACTCCCTTGTGTCTTGTGATTCAATAAAGTTAGCGCTGGTAGTTGTAGACTCAATATATAATTACCATTCGATTCCTGTAAAAGCTGCGCGTTGAATCCTAAATAATCTAGTAGTAAAACGTATGAATTTTATTGTTTTTAATGTTAGTATTTATGAAATATGCCTTCCAGCCTTAAATCGTTCTAAATTTTTGAATTAGATAATGTGTTCAAATCTAGACCTAGTTTGCTGATCTCATCTTGGTAATTTTGTTGTGGATTAGATCAAAAAAAAGCGAACTTATTTTTTGATATTACAAGAGGAACTAGACCCGATACGTTGATAAAAAATGTTCCGTATTTGATTATCTTTGTATGGTTAATGATTCTTGAAAATCAACTACTAATGAAAGGTTTGGACGGCTAAAAAAGTATGAATTACTGATCAAAAGGACGTTGTGTACAAGTAGAAAAAAAGAGAATGAATAAAATACAATACATTGAAAATGAGATTTCCGAACTAAGAAAGCAATTGCAACATCATGCGCTTTATGAAAATTTAAACACTTTAGAGGATATAGAAATATTTATGGAAAACCACGTGTTTGCTGTGTGGGATTTTATGTCTCTTTTAAAAAATATTCAAATAAACCTCACGACAGTACAAATTCCTTGGACTCCCCCAAAAAACCCAACGTTGTCAAGATTTATTAATGAAATTGTTCACGGAGAAGAAAGTGATATTAATGAATTGGGAGAGCCTAAAAGTCACTTTGAAATGTATTTAGATGCGATGTTGCAGGTAGGAGCAAATACGGATGAAATTAATAATTTTATCAATCATATAGTATCAGGAAATTCAGTTGACGATTCATTAAATGAAATTAATATAGATAGGAAAGTAGCTGATTTTGTGAGGTTTTCATTTTCAATTATTGAAACAAATAAACCACATCTTGTTGCTTCCGCTTTTACATTTGGTCGAGAAGATCTTATTCCAGATATGTTTATTCAAATTCTAAAAAATTCTGATTCGGATAACAAGTTATACAACAAACTTACATTTTACTTGGAACGGCATATTGAACTCGATGGAGATGAACATGGTCCTCTTTCGCTTAAAATGATTTCAGAACTCTGCGGCAATGATGACCAAAAATGGAACGAAACATTAACTGTTGCGAAGCAATCCTTGCAGCAAAGAATTGAGCTTTGGGATATAATTAATGATCTAATTCAAAAAGGAAGGGCCGTGTAAAAAGGTATGGGTGATAATTGACTATTGGAAGA
>JBLHXM010000051.1:0-24187 GCA_047630395.1 Dokdonia sp. | reverse complement strand
AACGCTCTATTCTTTGCCATCTACATAGTCTTGTAAATAGCTATAGGGATCTGTTAGTCTACCACTCTGTGTCATCAAAGCGCGTTCCAGCACTCCTTTAGCATCCTCATCAAAAAAGGCTGGAATCACATGCTTCAAAAACATTTCACCAAAACCTTCACTGGCATCTTTTGGTAATTCACAAGGGAGATTATCGACAGCCATTACGGTGATGGCATTCTCATTGGTATGCTGCACTTCACTTTCCGACATTGGATCGTATCCGTAGACTGGATCGGCGATCGTCGAAGGTCGAAGGGTCGTGGCCACTGGGCCATCGATATCGCAAGACACATCAGCGACAAGTTTGATATTAAAGTGGCTCTTCTTCACATCTTCTCTTGTATATAGAAAAGGAGCACCATCTCCATAAAAGTGACCGGCAATAAAATAATCAGTCACTTCTGCAAAACGCATAAAGTCGGATTCATAGCCCGAAGGATCTTTGTAAAAGGCAAACTTACCCCCTTCCTGTCCATCGATTGTTTTATTATAATCCATGACATCAATCATGCAATAGACTGCCTCATTAAAATGCTCATTGATATAGGAATCTACTGCCACTTTTTTGACCCCCATATGATCGAGAATCTCTTGAGCCCCACTGGCTACTTTCCCAGTACCTGTGAGACAGATTTTTATCTTTGGAAGATCAATGGTATCCAAGGCGGCTTTCAGTGCATTCAAGTCTGCAAGGTCTTCTGCCTTAGGTAAATCCCAAGAGCTATATTTCATTCCCCAAGCTCTAAAGCCATTATAGGCGCCTACCAAACCAGCATATCGACCAAACCCGATGAGTCTTCCTCCTGATTTTTTTGTAATAACCTCATGATCAAACATTTCTATATTTTTGGCAAGTATCGCCTGTAGCAAGCTACGATTGTAGGGTTGTTTTTTGATGGTATGACTAAAGAAAAAGTATTTCTTATTGGGCACCAAAGCTTCTATAGGCACTTCCTTAACGCCTATCATGACATCACAATCTGAAACGTCTGTACGCACGTCAAAACCCTCATCTCGATACTGTTGGTCAGAAAATATTCTGATATCTGATGCCTCTACACTAAACTGGGCTTCTGGAAATTGTTTCTGAGCTTCCTTGAGTTTTTGAGGAGAAAAAACCACACGACGATCCGGTGGATTTTTGCGTTCTTTGATGATGGCAAATTTCATATAGTATGTGTTATTTTTGGCAGGTTGTGCTTTTGGTACAGCTTTTGTCATTAAATAGAGAGCAAATATAAGGTTTAGTGATATATTTGTGGTTCCGCTTTTGTGAAAGCGTATATCTTCTCAAGATCCTGTTTTTTTATATGGAACATTGAGATTAATTTTTTGAAATTTTGGGGTCGATTTGGTTTTGACAGCGAGATTAACCAAGTGGTAAGCACGCCGAGCGCTGGATTATAGCTCGTAAATCTCATAATTCACACTTTTTAAACGGCGAGAACAACTACGCCCTAGCTGCATAATCCGAATTATAGTAGGATAATGCCTCGGTCTACTAGGTAGACAAGCAGGAAGTCACTCGAGAGCCTTGGTTTGCGGCAATCGATTCAGTGACTTCGTAAAAGTAAACCTAGGAAAGGTAGGATCTTGATACCTTTTCGAAACTCAATTGAGAATAAGGCAATAATTGGTAGTTTCTGACCGGCTATTGCACGAAAATCAATTAGAAACTAAGCGCGTAGAAAGCTATTTCGTTACTTGTTTGGACGCCGGTTCGAGTCCGGCCGACTCCACGATCATTCATAACTGCGTTATGGATTAAAACGAAGAAAACCTGATCAAGCTCGCTTGATCAGGTTTTTCTGTTTTAAGACATCTGGACTCAATTATAATTGCAGGACTGCATGTCAACGGCCCACCAAAAGTAATCCGGCCGACTCCCCCTTTCAATATTACAACGTAAACCCAAACACTCTAAAAGAGCTCCATTTTCCTTCTCGAATGATCTAGATTTTATTTAATTTTAAAAATAACTTTGGATCTATACGACTCCAACCAAACCCTCAACTATGCAGGCATTCGAATTGAAAGAAAGCATCAAATTTTACCGCAGTGCACTACAGTGTGACTTAAAGACGGTGATGGCTTCTTTGGTAGGTTTGGATGGTTCTTCCTATAGAAAACCAGGCGTTAGAATGCTCATTGGACAAGATGGTACAATGTGTGGCGCCCTGAGCGGAGGCTGTGTCGAAAATGAAATTATAGCCAGTGCTCAATCTGTTTTCAAGACTGGAATTTCAAAAGTGATTTCCTATGATGGCAGATATCGACTGGGATGCGAGGGCTTAATGTATATTCTTATTGAGCCTTTCAAGCTATCAAACGATGCTGTAAACCAACTTCTTAAGCAAGTAGACAATCGACATCCCATTGAAATTATCTCCAAATACAAAGAAGGCACCACCGAAATAGGAAGTTTTCACTCCACCTTCCATGTACCAGCTGCGCGAATATCGATTCAAACCAACACGTTAAAATTTCAAGAAGGAGTGCAATTTTCAGTTTTCAAACAAACAATAGCGCCCGCTCATCATCTCATCATTGTCGGTGCCGAGCACGATGCAGAAAAACTATGCGCCAGCGCTGCGCTTCTCGGTTGGGATATTACCATCGTCTCTTCTCCTAAAGATTCAAAAACAATACAGGATTTCCCTGGCGCAAAATATCTCTTAGCTCAAAGCCCAGAGGCTATTGATTTTTCGACAATCGATGCACACACAGCGATCGTTTTAATGACCCATAATTACGCGCTGGATTTAAAATTTCTTCTCACAATAAAGGACATAGACGTTCCCTATATCGGAATTCTAGGCTCTCAAAAGCGTAAGACCAGTCTAGAGAATGACCTTTTAGAACACGCTCCAGAATTGCGAGTAGACTTCCTAGAGAATATCCATAGTCCTGCCGGCCTAGACATCGGCGCTGTGACGCCTCAAGAAATAGCTATTTCGATCCTCTCAGAAATTTTAAAAGTCATGCGGTACACTAGAAAACCTTCACCCTCGACGACTGCAATAGTTAAAAGCACACTTTCGTGAAAAAACCCGCCCTCTTTATACTCGCTGCAGGTGCCTCCTCTCGTATGGGAGTACCTAAACAGTTACTTTCCTTCAAGAATAACACACTATTAGGAACGGTAATTCAACATTGCAAAGCCGCTGAAGTCGATAATATCTATTGTATTCTAGGAGCAAACGCTGCCAAAATTGAAACTTCTCACCAAAACCTTGGAATCAATTTCATAAAAAATGATGAGTACAGAAACGGACTCAGCAGTAGTATCAGAAAAGCCATTGAATTTATTTTAGAGATAGATCCAGCAATCCCTAGCATTCTATTCCTTCTGGGCGACCAACCTTATATCACCGAAGCACACATTAGGAAATACATCAAATTACATAAAGAGCACCCATCAAAAGTCATAGCAACTGCATACGGCAAAGGAAACGGAGTACCTGCTCTATTTCCAAATAATCATTTTAGTCGTTTATTGCAACTGCAAGGGGATTCAGGGGCTAAGTATTTGTTGGAGACATTTACAGACAAAATATTAGTACAACTTCCCCAAGAAAACCTCACAGATATCGACACAAAAGAAGAGTACCTTAATTCACTAAAAGGATATAACAAATGATTACTGTTCAAGAAGCCTTAGATATCATTGAAGAAAACACCTGTTTACTCCCCAGTATTACGATTCCCATAACGCAAGCCTTGGGGTATGTAACCGCTTCAAATAGTAAGGCACCCATCTCGATGCCACCGTTTAGACAATCTTCTATGGATGGGTATGCACTCAAACTCTCAACAACAGATACGTATGCTGTGCTCGGCGAGGTACAGGCTGGAAGCACGCAAACGATCGCATTACAAGAAGGCGAAGCTGTCAGAATCTTTACAGGAGCTCCTGTACCTGAAACTGCAGACACGGTGGTGATGCAAGAACACACCACAGTTGACGAAGACACAATTACCCTCACAAAACGACCAGAGATCCACTCCAATGTTCGGCCGTTGGGAGAGCAGCTCAAAGAAGGGGAAATTGCATTGTCTAAAGGAACACTACTCAATGCTGCAGGGCTCGGCTTTCTTGCCGGACTAGGTATTGCAGAAGTAAGCGTTTATCAAAAACCCAGGGTGAGTATTTTACTCACGGGCGACGAACTCCAGCAACCCGGCACGCCCTTAAGATATGGTCAAGTCTATGACAGTAATTCGGTAACGCTTAAAGGAGCTTTGGACACCATGGGTATTTCAAAAATAAACATTGACTATGTCCCCGACAACTATCAAGCAACGCTTGATTGCATCAAAGAACACCTAGCAAACGCAGACGTCGTTCTCATTTCTGGTGGCATCTCGGTGGGAGATTACGACTTTGTCAAAGAGGCCCTGATCGAGAATGGAGTGACCGAGCATTTTTATAAAGTCAATCAAAAACCAGGAAAACCCCTTTGGTTCGGAAAGAAAGGCGCAACTACTGTTTTTGCCCTTCCCGGAAATCCTGCCTCTAGTCTCACCTGCTTTTACGTGTATGTCCTGCCTGCT
This sequence comes from Dokdonia sp., assembly GCA_047630395.1. Classification (GTDB taxonomy): domain Bacteria; phylum Bacteroidota; class Bacteroidia; order Flavobacteriales; family Flavobacteriaceae; genus Dokdonia. Next base: position 19,591 of record JBLHXM010000051.1, on the reverse strand, counting down.
CTTAGAAAGATGATGGGGTACAACAACACTCATCTTCAAAAGAACACAGCACATATAACCCTAGATTTCACAAACAGATTTGGCAAAACCCTCTTTCTTAAAGGAACAGTAACAGATGGACAGGCAACGCCACTTCTCGGACAGGCCTCTTCAATGCTCAAATCATTTGCACTCTCTAATGCGCTACTGGTTATACCAGAAACTGTCGGCGAAATTAAAAAAGGAGAAACTATCTCATATCTTGACCTCAACGGTTAATGGATTTCTCTCAACCCTATATCGTAATTTCATTTTTCATCATACTGGCTGTTGTTGCTTTTATGTATGCCAGTGTCGGTCATGGTGGAGCTAGTGGTTATCTCGCACTTATGTCACTATTTGCCTTTTCCACCATCGTAATGAAACCTTCTGCACTACTGCTTAATATTTTTGTAGCAGGGGTCTCTTTTTGGTTCTTTAGAAAAAACAAACACTTCCGTTGGAAGCTATTTTACCCCTTTGCCATCACCTCTATTCCTGCTGCATTTATAGGAGGGTCACTATCTATTGATCCAACTTTATACAAACAGATTTTGGGTGCCTTTCTTATCATAGCCATTTTGAGAATGCTCCAGCTCTTCGGGACGTCTACCGCAAAAAAAACATCCCCCAATCTATATGCAGCACTTCTGATTGGCCTTTTGATTGGACTCTTTTCTGGAATGATTGGCATAGGAGGTGGTATTATTCTAAGTCCTGTGATCATCCTTTTGGGTTGGGGTACGGTAAAGGAAGCTGCAGCAGTTTCAGCGCTTTTCATATTGGTGAATTCCGTTTCGGGGATTGTGGGCTTTACGGTTACGGGCGGCAGCATTCCTGTAGAAGCTTTTTACCTAGTACCTATCGCACTCATTGGCGGTGCTCTTGGCGCCTTTTATGGTAGTGGTAAGTTTAATGTAAAAACCATGACTTATTTACTGGCGACCGTTCTTTTAATCGCAAGTATTAAACTATATTTAGTCTAGACTATGGCAACCATACACATTCATTATTTCGGCGAGATTGCAGAAAAAACAGGTACCCCTTCTGAGACTATTGAGGTGACGCTTCTCAGTACTTCCGGAGTACTCGAATTTTTAAAAAAGACCTATCAAATTCAAGGTAATGGGGTCCAAGTGGCCGTAAACCAAGAACTGGTCACAGAAAACACTCCACTCAGTAAAACGGACGAAATCGCTATTCTATCTCCTTTTGCAGGAGGCTAACTATGACAGACCCTAACCGATATATCAGACAGAAAGCCTTACCACAAGTAGGCGATGGTGGGCAGGTGAAAATCCAAAATTCCCGAGTACTCATTGTGGGCTGTGGCGGTCTGGGATCTGCCCTACTTCCCTATCTCGCAAGCGCAGGTATTGGCACAATCGGTATTGTGGATGGGGACACCATATCCCTGAGCAACCTACATCGACAAGTTTTGTACAATCAGGAAGATGTCGGTACGCTTAAAGTAGATTGTGCCTCTCAAAAAATAAAAAAGCTCAATCCAGAGCTCACTGTCAATGCCTATCCCGCATTTCTTTCTGTAGAAAATGCAATCCAGATTATTGCCAACTATGACATCGTGGTCGATGCGACAGATCGCATTCCTGCCCGTTATCTTATAAATGATGCTTGCATTCTCTCCGGTAAGCCCTTTGTGCACGCAGCCTTATATCGATTTCAATCGCAGGTTTCCGTGTTTAATTACAAGAATGGACCTACGTATCGTTGTCTCTATCCTGAGGCGCCAGTCACTACTCAAAGTTGTGATACCGCTGGGATTCTCGGAAGCTCTGTCGCCATTGTGGGTGGTTTGCAGGCGAATGAAGTGATGAAAATAATTCTCGACGCAGGAGAAATACTATCGGGTCAACTTTTGGTAAACGATTTTCTAGAAAACAAACAGTCGGTTTTTAAGTTCGGCAAGAATGAAAAAATCCAAATCACCAACGAGTTCTTTGAAAACGAGCATCGTGTAAATGTGAGAAATTACGCTTTCGCGAAAGCAGAAAAAAGCCTACTACTAGACGTACGTTCTGTTAGCGAAACACCTCAAATCACCACCGAAGACTATATACAAATCCCTTTACAAGCACTTGCCGAAACTATTGAAACCCTACCGAAAGAAAGGGCCATCGTCATCTTTTGCAAAAGTGGAACGCGCAGCAGGGAAGCCTATAACTTATTAAAAAGAGCGGGCGTCACAAATGCATATTGCCTGACAGAAAGCGCTCAAGAACTTTATGAACACCTTAAGAATGAGTAAAAAAACAGTATTTATAGAAGGCGCCATCTCGCCAGAATTTGTAGCAAATTCCATTGCAAAACATCAAGGGAAGACGAGTATTGGAGCGCACAATATCTTTCTAGGCCAAGTCCGGGAAGATAGCGTGAATGATGAAATGGTCACCGCCATAGAATTTACGACCTACCAAGAAATGGCCGAAAAGAAACTCGCGGAAATACGCGAAGAAACCTTTGAGAAATACGACCTTACTTGTATGCATATCTATCACAGCCTAGGGACGGTCGCTGTAGGTGGGATTTGTATCTTTGTTTTTGTCTCTGCACCACACCGTCCCATTGTGTATGAGGCCACCGAATATATTGTGAATCAGGTGAAGTCGCACGTTCCTATTTTTGGTAAAGAATTATTTGCTACGGGCGCTCATCAGTGGAAGAAAAATAAGTAATGGTAGATATCACCCATAAATCAAACACCCTTCGTATTGCCATCGCACAAGCTGTTGTACGTTGCAGTATTCCTGAGACTATACAAGCCATCGAAGATGATACCGTGCCTAAAGGAAACGTATTTGCGATGAGCAAAGCCGCAGGACTACTGGGCGTAAAAAAAACACCAGAACTCCTCCCTGATTGCCACCCGTTACCTATAGAATATACTGGAGTAGATTACGAGATTAATGGGCTAGAAATTACCGTTACCGTTACTGTCAAGACTATTTATAAAACGGGTGTGGAAGTTGAAGCAATGCATGGCGCGAGCGTCATAGCGCTCAATATGTATGATATGCTCAAGCCCATTGATAAAGGTATTGAAATACACCACATTAAACTAGTTTCTAAAAAGGGAGGAAAAAGCGATTACAAGGTTTGGGATATTTCTGGACTCAAGGCAGGTATTATTGTATGCTCAGATTCCGTGAGTGGTGGAATTGGCAAAGATGCATCTGGAAAAGCCATTGAAACCTACCTCGGCAAGTTTGAGCTAAATATTGCATCACCCATTGTCATCCCTGATGATATGGACACTATTCAAACGACCGTAAATGATTTCTCTAAAACTTATGACCTCATCGTTTTAACGGGAGGAACTGGATTATCTCCAAGGGACGTAACCCCTGAGGCGATACTCCCATTGCTAGACAAACGATTACCTGGAGCCGAAGAGACGATACGGCGATACGGGCAAGATCGCATGCCATTTGCGATGCTTTCACGAAGTGTTGTAGGCACTATTGGTCAAACGCTAGTAATCTCATTACCGGGCTCTCCTAAAGGAGTTGTAGAATCACTGGATGCGGTGTTACCCCAATTATTCCATACCTTTAAAATGCTACAAGGCAAAAAACACTAATGGCAACTACAGATATCTTAAAAGACAGTTACGGAAGACAGCATAATTACTTGCGAATCTCACTTATCGAGAAGTGTAACCTACGTTGCACATACTGCATGCCCGAAGAAGGAGTACCCTTAAGTCCGCGGAATCATTTGATGACGGCAGACGAAATACTTGGGATTGCTGAAGTTTTTGCAAAAAATGGGGTAGACAAAATTCGCTTGACCGGCGGAGAGCCGTTGTTGCGAAAAGATTTCACTACCATCCTCAAAGGCCTCTCTGAACTACAAGTTCAATTGTCCATCACGACCAACGCCATTCTCGTGGATCGGTTTATGGAGGATTTTAAAACCTATGGACTCCAAGATATCAATGTGAGTCTGGACACCCTAATTCCTGAAAAATTTGCTACGATTACAAAGCGCGACCAATTTGGCAAAGCCTTCCAAAATATTCAAGCATTATTAGAAGAAGGGTTTAACGTCAAAATCAATGTCGTACTGATGAAAGGGTTTAATGACAATGAGATCATTGATTTTATTAAGCTTACAGAGCATCAGAATATACAGGTACGGTTTATAGAATTCATGCCTTTTGACGGCAATCAATGGAGTAAGGAAAAGTTAGTTTCCCAAAAAGAAATCCTTGATCAGGTGGATGCACATTTTGGAAAAATAGCCAATCAATCCTTGGTAAATGAAGCAAATTTCACTGCTCGGAATTATAGAATAGACGGTTTTAAAGGAAGTTATGGGATCATCAGCTCTGTGACCAATCCTTTTTGCGATAGCTGTAATCGCATACGCCTAACGGCCAATGGAAAAATAAAGAACTGCCTCTTCTCCAATCAAGAAGTCAATCTTCTTGAAATGTATCGCACAGGGGCCGATATTGAACCGCTTATTTCCAAAGCGATTCTTAAAAAGAAAGCTGTTCGTGCAGGAATGACAACACTGGAAGATTTTGAAAATCCAGAACGTCATTCTGACAATCGCAGTATGATAACGATTGGCGGATAACGCACTGTCTTTCATTTCTTTACCCTTTAATTTCTTGTAGGACTACATTCATATTTTCAATAAACGGTTGCTTAAAGATCCTATTTCCTGTTGCTGCGGTAATCGCATTGGCCAGTGCTCCACCTGCTGGTGGCAATCCTGGCTCGCCAAGCCCCGTTGGAGATAAATTATTTTCAACAAAGTGGGTTTCCACCTGTGGTGTTTCGTTCATTCGGATAAGACGATAGGCATCAAAATTCACTGCTTTTGGTTTTCCTTTCGCGAAAGCGAAATTCCCATACATCGCATGCCCGATCCCATCTATCACTCCGCCTTCTACTTGATTTCTTGCACCCGTCGGGTTGACTACAATCCCGCAATCTACAGCAACGGTAACTTTCTCAATATTTGGAAGTCCGTTTTTCATAGTGATTTCTACCACCTCTGCCACGTGCGTGTTGTGACTGTAGTATGCAGAAAATCCTTGATATACATTCGCTGATGCCTTGCCCCAGTTCCCTTTTTCGGCAGCGAGTTTGATAGTTTCCTTCATTCGGGCAGCCGAGTATTGTATTTGCTCATCCGCGCCATCCTCTACATTATCGAGAAGGTCTAGTCTGAGTTGCACAGGATCAATGGCCAACTCCTTCGCTATTTCATCAAAGAAGCTCTGCTCTGCAAAGGCTAGGAAGTTAGTATATGGGGCACGCCAAGCACCCGTGGTAATATTACTCTGATAATTCCCAGTCTCTACTTTATAGTTTGCAATAGCTCCTGCTGGAAAAAAGTGCGGAATCAAGCCATACATATTACTATTTATAGCCGCCTCCTTTAAATGGTATCCGGTTACTTTGCCACCCTTGAGGGCCGCTTTAATTCTATATTTAATGGCCGGACGATAGATCCCTGCGCCCATATCATCTTCTCTAGAGAACACAACTTTGACAGGTTTTTTGGCCAAATTAGAAATTTCTGCAGCCTCAAGTGCAAAGTCTCCGTAGAGTCTTCTACCAAAACCCCCTCCCATACGGGTCATTTCTAGTTTGACATCCTTTGCGTCACGTCCTAGCATTTGTGCAATGCGTCCCGCTGTCCCTGCTGGGGTTTGGATAGGTCCCACAAGATGTATTTTTTCATCTGTCACATCTGCATAGAAGTTCATAGGCTCCATACAATTGTGGGGTAAGAACGGTGATTCGTAGGTACGTTCTATGGTTGAGTCCGCTTTCGCAAAAGCATCCTTCACATTACCATCTTCACGACGTATTTCTGTATTCCCACCATCAAGAATGGCATTGAGTTTGGTATCGTGGTCGTCTGTACTCTCAAGATTGTTACCGCTCCAAGTGGCTATAAGTGCTTTCTTGCCTTTCATAGCTGCCCATGTATTGCTCGCAACGACGGCGACCTTATCACCAAAAGTGATCACATCAATCACACCTCCAACTGCTCTTGCTTTGGTATCGTCTACGTTTTCTAATTTTTGGCCAAAAGCCGGTGGGCGTAACACAGACGCATAGGTCATCCCCGGTGCGGTGTAGTCCAGCCCAAAAAGAGGAGCGCCAGTGACGATTTTATGCAGATCTACATTTATCGCATCGGTGCCTATAATCTTATAATATTTAGTTTCTTTAAGAACCACATTTTCTGGTACAGGCAATAGCGCAGCAGCATTCACCACTTCACCATAGCCTAGGGTTTCTCCAGCTGCATTGGTAATCACACCTTCACTTGCAGTACAGGTAGATGCGTCTACAGCCCAGCGAGCAGCGGCAGCCTCGACAAGCATTTGCTTTGCAGTGGCACCTGTCTGACGTAAGGGATCCCAGCCAAAACGAATACTTTGACTACCTCCTGCGACTTGTCGCTGGAAATTGTCTGTGTCTAGTACTCCCTGTTCTACCGTTACGTGATCCCAAGGGACGTCCAACTCCTCTGCAACAATCATAGGCATCGAGGTTTTTACGCCTTGGCCGATCTCTGGATTGGGTGAGTATATGGTCACATACCCATTTTCTGCAATCTTGATAAAGGCGTTAAAATCTTTAAAATCTAGGTTGGCAACATCTACGGGGGGTGCTGTTGCTTCTTTACAAGAGCCTAAAAAATTGACTCCTAATAAAATACCTCCACTCACCAAGGCTGAGCTACGAATGAAACTACGACGGCTCAATACCATTTTTCTTTGTTCTTCCATCATCTTATACGTTTTTGGCTGCAGTCGCAACGGCTTTTTCTATGCGGTTATAGGCGGCGCAACGGCAAATATTACCATTCATCGCTTCTCGTATTTCCTCTCCTGTAGGGCTTGGATTTTCTTCTAGAAAAGCACTAGCGGTCATAATCTGTCCCGCCTGGCAGTAGCCACATTGGGGCACATCGTGCTCCACCCATGCTTCTTGTACGGGATGTAAATTTTCTTTGGTGCCCAGCCCCTCGATAGTGGTGATCTCCATTCCTTCGAGTGCTGCAGCTTTAAGCAGACAACTGCGGGTTGCTTGGCCATCTACATGTACCGTACACGCTCCACACTGACCGATTCCACAGCCAAATTTTGTTCCCACAAGCTCTAGCTCATCACGCAACACCCACAAGAGTGGCGTGTCAGCATCTGCACTGATCTGGCGTTCTTTCCCGTTTACTTTTAATGTATAACTGACCATTTCCTTTTGATTTATTCCTCAAGTTAAGAAAAATACTAAGGCGGTGGTATGCTGAGCTTGGGGTTTTGTTTGTTTTAGATAGACTATTCGAAAGTCCCGACTACTTCATCCTGGTTGTTTAAAGATCATTGTAATAAATAACTAGCTTTGTAACTCATAAAAGAAGTTCACCTATGATTGCTGCCGTATCCCTCTTTCTCATTATTACCCTCTCTGTTTTAATCACTAAAATAGCCACTATATCATTAGTTCACACCGGCTTATCATTAGAAAGCGCCAAATTCCAATCTCGATCTGCATATACAGGAGCAGGACTTAGCACCTCTGAAACTGAGAATATTATGACACATCCTGTGCGTCGTAAAATTATTTATAATCTAATGCTCATTGGGAACGCAGGTATCGTAACAGCAATGTCTTCTTTGATTTTAACCTTTGTTTTACCTGAGTCTAACGCGTCCAGATTATACGGATTTCTTATCATTCTAGGCGGCATGCTATTGCTTTGGCTTGCGATACGCAGCTCTTGGTTAGATCGCGGTCTTTCTAGTGTCATCAATAAAATGCTTAAAAAATATACGGATCTAGAAGTACACGATTACGCAGCTGTGTTGCACCTCAAAGATGACTTTAAAATCATAGAGGCAGAAGTCGATACTGACGGATGGATGTGTAACCGCACACTACAAGAACTCGACCTACGTGAAGAAGGAATTACCATTTTAGGAGTAGAACGTAAGGGAGCTGGCTACTTTGGATCTCCATCAGGGAATTTTAAAATGTTGCCGCATGATAAAGTAACCATCTACGGCAAAGCAGATGGGATAGAAAGTATCTACAACCGTAAGAAAGATCATTATGCACAGTTGGAACACGATAAATATGTAGAAAAAGAAGAGGAACGCAAAGCTAGTGATCAAGAAAAAATGAAAGCTGGCACAGAGGAATAGCCTTTACTTATTTGCTATCTATTCTTGGTAGCACCCACAACGACCCCATTGCCAAAATAAAGACCACAAAAAACCACCATCTAGCGACAGGCTTTAACTTAGAAATTACGCCTTGCATGAGACTGCTTCCTGCAAATACGCGCTGATTTTCTTGCCTCAAATCATATGCTTTGATATGTTCCCAATCTTCGGAATCACCTACATAATAGGACATAGTCATCGTGCTATCTTGTTTGAGCATTAAACGATTCCAACCGGTCTCACGAGGATAAACCCTTCCTTCCCACTGATCTGGAAGTTGCAGATTTTGCCGCAGTGCAATTTGATTATTTAGCCCCTCTATTACTTCTGGATTAGGCAATGATGTTCGCAGCTTAAAGCGAAAAGGCACATCCTGATATGCTAGATCACTCTCGACTTCCCACCGAACAATTGGGAGCCTTTTCTGGCTTACCGCACTTAGTGTTGTAGACCAGATATATTGGTAAGCAGCCTCATTTCCATCCAAAACCAATTGATAAGTATCATTGAGCATTGAAGTGCTTAAACGTCCAACACCTTTTTGTGCATAGGCACTCAAAACACTATTCTGCGATGATAGAATAGGTTGCAGCAGTGGATCTGATTCGAAAGAAGCCGTAAAGACTGGTATTTTCAAGGTAGGCCATTGTGACAGACTCATTTCCGTTTTAGTATTTCGCTTAAAGCGAAAACCAAATCGCTTTCCATCACTCATTATAGACGCATCCGACTGAATAAACACCCCCAAGCCTTCATCTTCCATTTGACTTTCAAGTGCTTGTTTTGAAGCAGATGATAGTCCCAAATACGAACCTGCATCAATAATTACAAGATCAAAATCGGCTAGATTGGATCGAGTAAAACCAGAAATCGATCCCTGCTTCCTATTGAAATTTTCAAACTTGTATTTATTTTGAGTGAGCTGACTGCGCACTAACAGTTCGTGACCATTTTCGGCAAGGAAGTTTTTCAAGTACTTGGTTTCAAAGGTTGGAAACGTATTGATGATCAGAATACGCAACATACTTTTGGGATGTACAATCAAAGGCAAAGGATCTGATGATACAATCGTATGTAAGCTATCCTTCTCCACAAGTCTATATATAAACTGGCCAGCAACTTTGGGTTTCGCTTGTAAGCTAAAACTAAGGTTTTCAATTTCAGAAAAAGCGATAGAATCTAGACCATTGCCTCCTGCATCTTCAAGTACGAGTCTATTTCCTATGGCGGGTTTTACATAAAACCCTTGTATATTCAGTGAATCACCCAATGTTGGCTCTTGATCATATCGCAAGCGTACTACGCCATTAATTGCATCTCCACCGGTATAAGTGATAGCTATATTTTCCAACTGCCACATATCATACGACGCCACTCCATTCCCTAAGACATAAGCTTTACTAATGGAATCCAACTGCGCTTTTTCAAAACCATTACCGTCATACGCAATCACAGAAATCCCTTTATGCAACGACTTTAAACTGTCTAATTGATCTTGCTTATAGTTTTGAGTAGGTATTACGCCCACACCTTTAGCTCGATCTTCAGACAGTAATGGTTGCAATACCATTGCAGTAAGGGATCCAACGGCCACTAAAGCGACAATTGCTTTTAAAAAGAAACGCCTCATTCCGGACTGCACATATTCCTTCCATAGAAATACTGCCCAAAGAAATGCTGCACATATCATCACTGGCCACAACCATTCCTGCCGTAAAAAACTAAGGTTACCCATCATTGGCTTGTAATTCTTGGATGAATACTTTTTCTAAACCTCCACGGTATTGCACGGGAGTTGATGGTGCCACTGTGGTGTGTGGCAATGCCCGTAATAAACCACGCTGTACGGCTCTTAATACAGAAACGGGTTGTACTTTTTCTTCAGTAAGCCATTTAAGTTGCTGTAAAGTTCTGAGATGTTTTGAGGGTTGATTGATAGTGATAGTGGCGAGTTCTTCTCCCGCTTTTGCGAAAATTTCTCGGTCCTCAATGGAAAGGGTACCCTCTCCCAAAATTCTCTTTTCTAGCACTTCAATACTGGCTCGCATCATCGAATGTCCATCGGCTTTGGCGATATCTTCCTTCTTATAGAAATTATCGATTTCCTCAAGATCTCCGGTCAATCGCTTCTCTTCCTTAATAGGTGGTGGATCAAAACCAACGCGATGTACATAAATACGGGCGCTATTCTTGATTTCCTGAATCAACTTCAAGGCTTTGTATTGGTATGGGAGGGATTCCTTAGGCGTTGCCAGTCGCAGGTATAACTCGGCATCCCACATTTCGGCCATTGCTTGTTTGAGTTTTCCGCGCAGGGATTCTGTAAACAAGGTTGACTCTTCGGGGTCGTCATGATTGTGTAGATAGTCATCTAGCGGTGATTTTTCTTCTTCTTCTCCACCTTCATGATCGTGATCATCTTCTACCAAATTATGTTCATTCTCACTATCGTGATCGTGGCGATATCCTGCTGTAGGATCCTCTGCATCAAAATCTTCTATCGAAATTTCTGGAGTTACAGCAATGCCAGAATCGACTTCATCGCCCATAAACTGACCATATTTGAGACGCAATGCTTTCTGATCAAAACCGAGTTCGTTACTACGAGACTTAAATTCCTTTTCGGTAAGCTGGGGTCTTTCCTTTATCAGTTTCTCTGTATCAATAATCAACTGCCGCTGACTCCTAAAATAATCAGGCATTAAGTCGGCGCCCATAGTTCCTTCTACGCCAAAATCATCACTCACCGTATCCTTAATAACAGCAAAAAAGGTCTCGCTACGTGTGACATTTGGTCGCGGTGTTTTTTGATCCCACGTCTCAACATAAAAGTATAGCTCATCACCTACCTCCATTTTTAGTTGATCTAGCGCAACCTTCTTAGACAGCAGCAATGACTTCCTTCCCACTTGCACCGACCGATCAAAGGGTAATTTCTCCTCCCTAAATTTTACCGACTCGCCAGAGCCTTTACTCACCGTAGCAATAATTTCTGCGCCACCTATTCCGTAATCATCTTCTATTTCGGCAGCAAAATCGAGTACTTTGGTATCACTAAAATCAAATAGAGTAAACTGAGGAATATCCTTGATTTTTACTGTTGGGGCTTTATCCTTTATCACTTCAATAGCGTAAATTTCCGAAGTATAATTCGCACCAAGCGTGTCTGAAAATTTAAAATTATAATAACCAGAAGTCTCCGGTGTATACGCTTTCGCGAAACTTGAGCTGGGCACAGTTGAAGTAGCAGCATTAGAAACATTCATTGCTATATCCACTCCAAATCCTTCGATCTTTACATCACCAACAGCACCTTCAAAATTGAGTTCCCAAAACAGTCGAGCCCCTTCAACCACCTTTATATTCATCGTCGATGTGGTACGATCCGAAACGCCCGTGTAATCAGGATACCCTATGGTGAGTTTTTGATCTATCAACACTGGCGGCTTATATACTGACGCCAACGAGTCTGTCGATTGGAACGTCATGAGTTGCTCTTCAGGTGTAGTGGTAGCATTTGAATTCCAATTCATCGCATAAAACTGTGAAATACCCAAACCTATAAGGAGTAACCCGGCCGATATCATTGCAGCTTTTTTGAGCCCTGTTTTTGGTTTTACGGCACCTATTTCAGTGACGAGTCGCTGGGTTACTTTTTGTTGCTGAAGTTGCGCTAAACCAGATAAGCCGATCGGGCTTGCAAGTAAAAGGCCGGTACTATATTCTGCCGTATTGAGATGTTGATCTATGTACGTACTCACTCCATCTACTCCAATCTTCCAGGGACGGATGATGCCTAAAACAACTATGGTAATCGCTAAAAACACTAAGATTCCCGCTGTGATATTTCCAGCTATAAAACCAACACAGAGTCCTGCTCCCAAACCATAAAGCACAGCCTCTAACCCTCGCAATAATTGCCAGCGCTGCTTATATTTCTGTATGATTTGTTCTCCTTCTTGCATTATTGTTTCCGTATTCTTGCCAGCAGGCGTTCTCCCACTAGGAGTAGTAAAAGTAAGATCCATAGTCTATCTGACATATCTGCAACGATCCTTTTTTTAGCACTACCAGTATCAGCAGGACTAGTGGTTTGTAGCTGATTGACAGATACCGTTCGGATGTCTAAAGCGTCTAATTGATCTTCTATTTCTCGATCGAGTTGCAACCATTGTAACATTTGCTCCACCAAGTGTTCTTCAACTACAATTTGTGGTGTTAGTTTTTTGGTTAAAAAAGATACTATCGCTGTATTTCCAGGCACAATCAGATCTTTCGCAAATGCATCTGAACGATATATAAGCGTTGGAATTTCAAGATCAGCTACCGACCTATTACCTAATACAACAAGATAGTCGCTTTCTTCAAGAGCGACACTTTCTGAGTTTTCTATCGTGTTCAATTGTATGTCTCGATCCGTATACTTTGCAATTGCACGGAAAGCTGCTTCAAAATAGACACGCTGCGCATTTTCAGCTTTGTCATAAATGAGGGTAACCTGTAACGGTTTTTGATTTTGAACAGGAACAGTGCGCAAACCTCGTTCTGTTTTGATTTCTATACTATCCTTGGTTGTATTAAAAGAGACGCTATTATTGGAGGTTTTTATTTTCGCAAAAGCGAGACTCGTTGCCGAACGTTGCACGGTTAATAGGGCAATACTATCCTTCTTGGCTATTGCAACAAGAGGTTCAGAAATTGTACTTTCTACATCTACAGGAATCCAATTGATATGTGCAGCGACTTCTGGCCGTTTTCCTTTGACCGCTTTCGCGAAAGCGCGCGTAAACACCACAATACTATCTGCGGGTATCTGTACCATTTGCTGAGCAAGCTGCCAGTAATTTGGCACCTCATCGCTTACATTCATATAGGTATCTACCTGCCAATCTGGGAATCCAGAACGGAGGAGTCTTCTCCCTTCCTCTGGGATTTGGATAAACCGAGCGCGACCATCTTCGGTGGCTAATAGCGAAGGCTCAAAAACATATACGATATCCTGCTGCCGTTGCTTTTTTGAACTATGAGGCTTGGCTAGAATAAAAACCAGAGTACTGATAATTAAACAGCGTATTGCCAGTAACCACCATTCATTAAGCTGAATACTATTGCTCTGCTTAGACTTTGTTTCGGCGATAAATTGCGTACTACCAACTTTAATAGTACGCACCTTTTTAAGACTCCATAAATGAATAGCGATTGGGATTGCGAGTGCGAGTAGTCCCCAGAGATATGATGGTTGCAGTAACGTCATATCAGGAGATTACTACGTTTTTTCAAGAAAAGTTGCAATGCCTCTCCGATGTGGCTGTCTAAGGTGAATAGCTCATACCCGATGCCGTTGGCCAATAGCTCGCTTTTTGTTTTAGTCATTGATTGGGTTAACGCCTGAAGATATTCCTCTTTTGCTTCCTTTGCGTTCACCTTAATTTTTGTTCCCGTCTCGAGATCTTCAAAAACAACTTGACCTTTATAGTCAAAATTGAGCTCGTTTTTTCCTAGCAGATGAAGTACCGCAACTTCATTGCGTGTTGTCTTGAGTTGCTTTACCATTTTGGTAATTTCCTCGTCATTTTCGTAAAAATCTGTGATAAAGAAAATGAGTTCCTTGTGACTTCGATTGTGTAATTTCTCACTGGCAATATTTTTCGGCCATGCTCCTTGATTGCGCAATTGGAGTAATTGGTAGAGAAAGCGATTAAAGTGCTGCTTCCCGATGGCGGGTTGCAAGGCTTCTAACCTTTGATCGTTGACCGTGAGCAATCCAACCGCATCGCCCTGGGTTTGTGCCAGATGTGCAAGGCTAGCCACGAGTACATTTGCAAACTCCATTTTAGAAATTTCGTCCTCCTGATGGAGCATAGACTTACTCGCATCTACAATAAATTTGACCGTGATATAGGTATCAATTTCTGATTGCTTGATGTAATATCTACCGGAGCGCGCGAGCATTTTCCAATCCAGTAAACGCAGGTCATCACCAGGTTCATAGCCGCGATATTGGCTAAATTCTTGTCCTGAGCCTACGCGTCTACTTCTATTGAGACCAGACAAATAGCCGTCTACAATCACGCGCGAAATGAGTGACAGTCCAGATACACTGTTAATCACCTCGGGTTTAAGTAGCGCTCTATAATCGTCTTTCACGGTCTGAATAAATTAAGCTGAGAAATTTGTTTGCTCTAGTAGTTGGTGTGTCACAGCATCAGAAGTAATTCCTTCTGCCTCTGCCTTAAAATTCACAATAACACGATGACGTAACACAGGAAGTGCTACATTTTTAATATCATCTAAAGTCACTGCCATTCTTCCTTGTGATAACGCTCTAGCTTTTGCAGTAAGAATCATTGCTTGTCCTGCTCTGGGTCCTGCTCCCCAGCCTACCCATTGTTTCACGTAGTCATTACTCGTTGTTTCTGGACGTGTTGCGCGTACAATATTGCTCACAAAATCAATCAATCCATCACTAATGGGCACTTCTCTTACGAGTTCTTGTAATCGCAGAATATCTTGTCCCGTAAGTACTGGATGTACTTTCTCCTTTTTACCTCCCGTCGTACTTTTTAAAATTTGTGTTTCTTCTGCAGCGGTGGGATAGCCTATTTTGATATAAAACAGAAACCTATCTTGCTGTGCTTCTGGTAACGGAAATGTTCCTGATTGTTCAATCGGGTTCTGCGTGGCAAGAATGAAGAACGGACGTTCTAACGCATAGGTCTTTCCAGAATAGGTAACCTCAAACTCTTGCATTGCTTCGAGGAGTGCGGCTTGCGTTTTAGGCGGTGTACGGTTGATCTCATCGGCGAGGATGATGTTAGCAAAAATGGGGCCTTGCTTAAATTCAAAGAACTTCTTCCCTGTTGTCTGATCTTCTTCTATAATCTCGGTCCCAATAATATCTGACGGCATTAGATCTGGTGTAAACTGGATCCGTTTAAAATCTAAATCTATCGCCTGAGAAAGGGTGCGAATCATCAAGGTTTTTGCAAGTCCTGGAACTCCTTCTAATAATGCGTGACCTCCAGCAAGAAAAGTAATAAGCAATTGCTCAACGGTTTCTTCTTGTCCTATGATTACTTTGGCAATCTCTTTTTTGAGATCCCCTAGTTTTGCGGTTAGGGTGGTTACTTCTTCTTGTAAGGTTGCTAGTTCTGTATTCATTCTATAGTATATTATGAGGTAAGTGCATACATCACGATGTTTACGCCAAAGCGTGTGTTATCTATTTTGTACCAGCGCTTGTTTCTAAAATCATAATCCCACTCGCAGCCATAATCTTTGTTACTGTACAAAACACCTATTCTACCATTCACTTCGATGGCTTTTAAGTAATCGTGTACCAGATCATCGCCCCAGCCATTGAGTTCTTGACTGGTCGTAGGTGGGCCATCTTCAAACTCAAAAAAGACATTATAAATCTCGTGATCATTGGGTATTTTCTTGAGTGTATCTGCTCCGAAGATCTCGTCCATCTGGCGCTCGAAAGATTTGGCAAACAAGCCGTCAATATCGTGGTTGCAATCATCTGCAAAGACGAAGCCCCCGTTTTCTACATATTTTTTAAAGTTCTCTTTTTCTTTTTTGGTAAACTGCACCAACTTATGTCCAGAGATATAACAAAATGGCGATTTAAAAATATCATCGCTGGCAAGCGTGATAATATTCTCCTGTGTGTCTACGGCTAGTGTTGTGTATTCTACTAGCGAGTTCAACAAATTAGACGGCATACGCTGATCTACATCCCAATCTCCGGATTCATATTGTAGGCGTGTGAAGAAGAATTTATTAGGCATTTTTTTAATAGGAAATGTGGTTAATGAGATGATGTTTTTTGCTTTCGCGAAAGCGAAATAAAAATAAAACTGGTCGCCACACAAATGCGTAACAACCAGTTTTTAATATTCTGTAATCTCTTAAACTGCGTCTGAAAGACTCGTAAACGTAAAGTCTCTTACCTTCATATAAGGAATTAGACTTCCATCTACGCGCACTTGCTGCCCGAGAGTTTCTAGATTATTCAACATAATAATCGGGCTCTCGTTAAAACGGAAGTTCTTGACAGGATACTTGATTTTCCCATTCTCAATATAGAAGGTTCCGTCTCTTGTCAACCCCGTATAGAGTAATGTCTGAGGATCTACAGAACGAATGTACCATAGACGCGTAACAAGAATTCCTTTTTTGGTGCTCTTGATAAGATCTTCTAGGGAGTCGTCGCCGCCTGCCATAATGAAGTTACTAGGAAAAGGCACAGGATCCACTCCCTTTTCCTTTGCCCAATAGCGACCGTATGCTAAGTTCTTTACTACTCCGTTTTCTATCCACATTGTCTTTTTGAGGGGTTGCCCGTCACCACTCCAAGTGCCGGCAGGCA
Organism: Dokdonia sp.; assembly: GCA_047630395.1. Classification (GTDB taxonomy): domain Bacteria; phylum Bacteroidota; class Bacteroidia; order Flavobacteriales; family Flavobacteriaceae; genus Dokdonia. The sequence continues at coordinate 2,981 of JBLHXM010000051.1, read as the reverse complement.
CTTCCTCATTTAAAGGATCAGACCATAGCGATACGCGCTCGTCTACAATTTTTTCGCCCATTTTGGTTCCTCCACCTTCTTTAGACATAAAGCTTCTTCCTTCATCTGCTGAACGTGCATTTATAGAACGTCCAAGTCCTTGTAAAAGTCCAAGTCCTGCCGAAGGTTCGAGAATTACTGTGTACTTTCCAGGTTCGATGGCTTTTGCCTCTCTTGATAATACTGCTTTATCAATAGCTGTATTAGAAGCGGCTGCAGCATCAAACTTGGCAATATCATTGTAATCTCTGGTGACCCAACCGGAACCGGTTCCGTCATTGGTACGCATGGTTACTGTAAAATCTACGTAGGTAGATTTATTGTACGCAAAAAGTCCGTTGGAATTGAGCATTGCGCCAAAGCCTGCACCATCATCTAGAAATCCTGCCGCTGTCACATCTTTGGCGACTGCAGGTTCGATACTGCTGTTTGCAACCTCAGCACGATATTCAGGTGTTATGTTTGCTGTCGCTTCGACATATGTTTTAGACTCATCATATTTTTGCGGACCGAGCGGTGCCATAAATTCTGGATTCTCTGGAGATAGTTTTGCTAGCTCCTCTGCACGCCTTACCACTTTTTCAAGTGATACATCATCAAATTCATCAATCGTAGCTGTTCCCGATTTTTTTCCATAACTGGATTGAATCGCTAAGCTATGATTAGATTGAAATCCTGCGGTAGAAACACTATTCCTTGCGTAGCGTATGTTTCCGCTCTCGCTTCCGTTTAAAGTTATTATACAGGCATCGGCAGTGGAAAAGCTCAATGCTTTTTCCATGATCTTCCTAGCCTCTTCTTTTGAAAATATTCCCATTGTGTTTATTTTAAAATTGAAACTAATTAAACCGAACGTCCAGTGTTAATAACATTGATATCGTTAAATCGCGTAGTCGAACTTCCGTGAGATACAGCGCTTACCTGTGAAGGTTGGCCTTTTCCGTCAAAGAAGGATCCGAACATACGATAATCACTCTTGTCGCATATTTTTGCACAAGAGTTCCAGAACTCCTGAGTGTTAGATTGGTATGCCACATCATTGAGCATTCCAATAATTTTCCCTTCCTTGATTTCATAATAAACAGTACCGCCAAACTGGAAGTTGTATCGTTGCTGATCGATAGAATACGATCCTCTCCCTGCAATGTAAATTCCTTTCTCAACATCCTTTATCATCTCGTCTATAGAATATGGATCTTTTCCAGGTTCTAATGAAATATTAGGCATTCGCTGGAACTGTACATCGTTCCAACTCTGAGCATAGCAGCAACCGTGAGATTCATTCTGGTCAATCATTTTCACCTGATCGCGTATGGCTTGATAGTTTACCAAAACACCATTACGTATAATATCCCATTGCTTTGTTTTTACGCCTTCATCATCCCAACCTACAGCACCAAGTGATCCTGGCTGCGTCTTGTCGGCCACAATATTAACGATATCGCTACCGTACTTGAAGTTTTTAGATTTCCACTTATCAATCGTGGCAAAACTTGTTCCTGCGTAGTTTGCTTCATACCCAAGTACACGATCTAGCTCCGTTGGGTGACCTACAGATTCGTGTATGGTAAGACCTAAGTGATTAGGTTCTAGTACGAGATCGTACTTCCCTGCATCCACAGATTTGGCAGAAAGCATTTGCTTCGCCTGTTGCGCTGCAGTTACGGCATCTTCCACCATATCATAGCTATTTCTGTAAAGAATGAGGCCATCAGGGCCTTTAAGTTTTTCTGAGGCATCACCGTCCAGATATTCGTAACCCATTCCCATAGGTGCGCTCATTCCGCTACGGGTCTTAAACTTGCCATCAGCAACCGCCGTAACACGCATATTAGGCCATATACGGTGGATATCTTGATCTATATAAGAACCTTCGGTCGAAGCAAAGTACTTTTGCTCATTAACCATAAAGAGTGCAGAGTTCACAAAGTTGGCTCCATTATCCATCGCAGCTGCATTTGCAGTCAGCAATAAATCTACCTTTTCTGAAACGGGCACTTCTTTAAAATCCTTTTTAATAGGCGTTTTCCAAGTTACTTCTCCGTAAGATGCTACGGGAGCAAGGACTACAGGCTCTTTTTGAATTTTTGAGTTGGCTTTTGCAATAGCAACGGCTTGTTCTGTAGCCTTCTTTATGCCATCTTCAGAGACATCATTTGTAGATGAGAATCCCCAAGTACCATTTGCAATCACACGAACGCCAATACCAAATGATTCTGTATTCACTACGTTTTGCACTTTGTCTTCGCGCGTGAAGACATATTGATTCAGGTACCTCCCTATTCTAGCATCTGCATACGATGCTCCTAGACCTTTGGCCGTATTAAGAGCGACATCTGCCATTCGCTTCTTTAGCAGTATATCCATTCCTGGCTCGAGCAATGCTTCTGTAGGAATATTATTCCCAAGAATCATAGACGGTACCATTATAGCACCTGCTCCCATACCAGCGAGTTGGACAAAATTTCGTCTTTTCATAAGGTTTTAGGTTTTTAAGATTGATTGTTACGTACACTTTAACATAAAAATGTTAAAAGCACTATAATATCTGAATTATTGTTAAAGGCATCCTTCATACAAATGCTAATTATATCATAAATTTTTAAACGTCCGCACTCCGACCCCACTCAGCGGCAACTTCAGCGTGATTCAAACAGGGACATAATTCATGAAGAATAGGGTGTTTTAAGTATCTTCGCGCTCCTCTAAAAGGCGTTAATACGATGGCTCAAAAAAAACCTACTTCTCTTAAAATGCGCATCTTTCACAGATATCTCGGCTTCTTTCTTGCCGGTATTATGGCTGTGTATGCCATAAGCGGTATCGTACTGATCTTCAGAGATGCTGATACCTTTAAGAAAACGGTAACCATAGAAAGAACGCTCACACCTAAGCTTTCTGAAAAAACACTGGGTGCGGCTATAAAAAACAAGAAGCTTAGC
>JBLHXM010000050.1:0-24199 GCA_047630395.1 Dokdonia sp. | reverse complement strand
GACTACTTTTGCTCCTTTTTTACAAGGAGACGGAAGGTTTGGAGGTATTGATGATAGTGCAGGTTCTACTTGGGCCATTACATGGAGTACAGGAATTCGATATAAACTAGGGATCAAGAGTGATCTTGTATTAGATGCTCGCTGGCATTATTATACTTCAAACTGGGTTGATGGATTAAATCCTGATGAACGTGCCTATCCACCAAATCGTGCAAACGACTGGATTTTCTGGTTGAATTTTGGATATATCTATTACTTGGATTAAAACGTATTACGCTTTTAGAAAGCGCAGTTATATAAAAGACCGTTTTACTAATGTAAGAGGTCTTTTTTTTTTGGTGTATTAACGCTATTCTTTTTTTGGGAAAGATAGCATGTAGTGAAATCCTATTAGGACGTACAACGAATGTTGCTGTGAGTATTGTTATTTTATCGAAGTTCCTTGTGATAGTCCATAAAAAGGAGCCCTCCGTATAGAAAGTCCCTTTTCATTACTTTTTTACTATAGCTTAGTTTAATGCTTGTTCAATATCTGCGATAAGATCGTCAATATCTTCAATGCCTACACTAAGACGAATAAGAGAGTCTTTTACTCCCGTTTTCTGCCGTTCTGCTTTCGGGATTGAAGCATGGGTCATAGATGCAGGATGACCTGCTAATGATTCAACTCCTCCTAAACTTTCAGCGAGCGTAAATATTTTAAATTTTTCTACCACAGAAATAGCTCCAGCAAGAGAATCCTCCTTTGTTGTAAAAGAAATCATGCCACCAAAGTCATCCATTTGTTCCTTAGCAATAGCATGATTAGGATGATCTTCAAATCCTGGCCAGTAGACCTTATCTACCTTAGGATGATCTTTTAAAAACAGCGCAATTGCTTTTCCATTTTCGCAATGACGTTGCATACGAACGTGTAAGGTCTTGATTCCTCGCAATGCAAGAAAACTATCTTGAGGTCCACAGATCGCTCCGCTTGCGTTCTGAATGAAGTACAAACGGTCTGCAAGTTCTTTATCCTTTACGATGAGTGCGCCCATGATAAGGTCGCTGTGTCCTCCAATATACTTTGTTGCACTATGCATTACGATATCAGCACCTAAATCAAGAGGGCGCTGTAAATACGGAGTTGCAAAGGTATTATCGACAGCAAGTAATACCTTGTACTTTTGTGCCACTGCAGCAGCAGCCTTGATATCGATGATATTCATCATTGGATTGGTTGGAGTCTCCACCCAAATTAACTTAGTGTTAGCATTGACATAATCTCCAATTTTATCAGCATTATCCATGCCTATAAAATGAAATTTTATTCCAAAATCTTGATATATTCTCGTAAACAAACGGTAAGTTCCTCCATAAAGATCATTTGTTGAAATTACTTCGTCACCTGTTTTTAATAATTTGAGAACGGCATCAATGGCGGCGAGTCCCGAGCCAAAGGCCAAACCAAATTCACCATTTTCTATACTCGCAAACGCATTTTCAAGAGCGTTACGTGTGGGGTTGTGGGTGCGGCTATATTCATACCCTTTATGGCCGCCAGGAGTCGTCTGAGCATAGGTCGAAGTTTGATAAATAGGAGGCATCACAGCTCCGTATGCTTTGTCGTTCTCCTGTTTTCCGTGTATTGTTTTTGTGTTGAATTTCACAGGTAATTATATCAATGGTTCGCCTTTGTTCGTTGGTTATTTAAGAACATTGTAAGTGATGCAAATGTACCATTTCCGATTGCGCAATCCCAAAAATGCTCCTACCTTTAGATGATGATTAACAACTCCCTTTTTCGATATACCTCCCAAATTTTTATAGGAATCCTCGTATTACTGTCTTTGAGCTGTACAGAGGATGTAGTTTTCCAGTACGAAACAGAAGTGATTAATACGGTCGATTTTGAACAATGCCACCATGAGCAATGCCCAGAATTACATATCGAATATATACGAATGACGTTGCCTACTTCACTAGCACCTGCAGTAAATCTGGGAATTCGTGACCAGTTGGTGTCGAAGCTAACCATGCAAGGCCAGGAAGCGGAAGATATAGAGCATGCCGCTCAAGTGTATCTTAACAATTCACAGACAGCCTATCCGGAAGATTCTGTGATGTCTGAAACGCATCAATTGCAATGGGTGGTATCTGCTTCGTATCAGTCCAATGAAGTGCTGAGTCTTCGTACCGAGTTTTATGAATTTGCAGGCGGTGCCCACGGTTTTGAAGGGTTATTGTATAAAAATTTTAATGTAGTAACGGGAAGGGAGATGGTCCCTTCAGAGGTTTTTACGAATCTGGAAGCCTTTACCGCTTTCGCGAAAGCGCAATTCCATACACAACAACAAGAACTATCGGCCACATCAACCTATTGGGAAATTTTGGAATTTGAAAACGAAGTTTTTAAACTTCCAGAAAATATAGGTTTCACTGAGGAAGGAATACAGCTCTATTATCAAGCATATGAGATAACAGTATACCAAAACGAGCCTTTCTATTTCCATATATCTTGGGAGGCTGTGAAGGAGTATATTAATTTTTAACAAGTCGCATTAACGCCATGCTATACCCTAAATGGAGCCCTTCATGGAAGTTGTTGAACTCAATAGCATTTTCTACAGTAGACAAAACACCCCCAGTCGTTCCTAAGGTATACGTCTTATAGTCTTTAAATTTTCCGCTAGCGTAGTCGGTTTCTAATTGCCTTAGGGTGCTTAAAAGTAAGCCCTGGAGTTCTTCTACTTCTTTTTGCGTGATTGTGCGCTCTGGTTTCGTTCCCTTGCGGTACAAATCGATGAGACGTTGTTCGATCTGAAATTCGTTTCCTGAAAGACCGTACACCAAGAGTTGTTGTGTGACGATACTGTGCCCTATATTCCAGAGGATATTATTATTAAACCCAGCTGGAATGGTATTGAGTTGTTCCAAGGTTGCTGTGCTGAGAATCCCATCGAGCAGTTGACGGTTTTTTAGGCAAATATCGAATGCATACTCCATTTTAGTAATTTTTCTCTAAAAATAATCCAATTTACCCTGAAATGGCGGTATTTTTATAACAGTTTTAACCATCCATAGAATCTTAACCTTGAAAAAAATATATCACCTCTCAAGCTGCTCCACCTGTCAACGAATCATTGCCCAGATCAATCCTTCTTCTGAGGTTGTGATGCAAGATATTAAGACGGAAGCTATAACTGAATCCCAATTGGAGATCATGAAGGAAATGGAGGGTTCTTACGAAGCCTTATTTAGTAAACGCGCCCAATTATATAGGCAGCGGGGATTGAATGAACAACCACTTAAAGAGACGGATTTTAAGAATCTTATTCTAGAACACTACACCTTCCTTAAGCGACCTGTGATGCTGGTAGGCGATCAGATATTTGTAGGGAATAGCAAAAAAATAGTTGCCGCAGCAGTGGCAGCTTTCAACGGTTAATAATCATTTGATGAAGAAAAGGCATCTCGCTTTATTAGCCGCTTTCGGTGCTAGTTTTATTTATGGTTTGAACCATACATTAGCTAAGGATCTTATGCCTACTTATATACAGCCATTTGGTTTTATTATGCTTCGTGTATTAGGAGCGGCGATCTTGTTTTGGATCACGAGCTTGTTTGTTCCCAAAGAAAAAATTGACCGCAAAGATTGGGGCCGAATGGCGCTTTGCGCCTTGTTTGGTATGACGGTAAATATGCTGTGTTTTTTTAAAGGATTGGCACTCTCTACACCCATAAATAGTAGTGTTGTAATTACAATAGCTCCAGTAATTCTCCTGCTATTATCTGCAGTGTTTCTAAAGGAAAAGATTACTTGGATGAAAGGTTTTGGGATCGGTGTGGGTTTTGTAGGAGCTTTGGTTCTCATCCTTTTTGGAGCAAAGCAACAAGCGAACGCACCTAATATCCCGTTGGGAAATATTTTCTTTCTTATCAATGCAACAGCGTATTCCATATACTTGATTCTTGTGAAACCGTTAACTGCGAAGTATTCTTCCATCACTTTAATGAAATGGTTTTTCTTGATAGCGGTGTTTATGAACCTTCCTGTTGCCTTACCTGAATTTCTAGAAGTAGAATGGAAATCACTTCCGATGTCTGCTATAGGAGTTATGGTTTTTGTTGTTATAGGGACCACCTACTGTACATACCTATTTAATGTCTTCGCATTACGGGAATTACGCCCGTCCACCGTTGGAGGCTTTATCTATTTACAACCTCTTATTGCCACGCTTATTGCGATCCTGCTCGGTGCCGATAGTTTAACGACGATACGCGTTCTGGCTGCTTCACTTATATTTCTAGGTGTATATTTAAGTTCTAAACGAAAAAAAAGGATCCTTGAATAATTTTGAAGTAACATATCTCACTGGAATTAGTCAGGTGCCAGATGCTGTTTTTGATAGTTTAGGCTGTGATAGATCCTTTTATTTTTCGAAGGAATTTTTGACTGTTTTTGAAAAGTCAAATCCAGCAATAAGTTATCATTATTTGGTTTTTGAAAGTGAAGGAACCGCAGTTGCGTTAGCAATTATACAATCCTTGGACGTAGCACTTTCTAGTGCCACTGAAAATGTTCCGCTATCCACAAGGATTGCACGTTCTCTAAAATGCTATTTAAACGGTCGAAACATACATATCATGGTGTGTGGTAATGTTTTTTTAAGTGGCAATTATGGAATTTGTATTCGGGAAGGTATTCCTCAAAGTAAAGTGTATGAAGATTTAGCACGGGCGATGAAACTCATGAAATCAGAAAAAAAAGCTTCTGTTTTTTTCTTGAAAGATTTTAATACTTCGCAATTAGTACCCGCGCAAAATGTCGAAGGAAATCAATTCCAATCCTTTGCTGTGGAGCCCAATATGCGACTGCATGTTCAATGGGATAGTTTTGACGCATATAAAGAAAGCTTAAGATCAAAATATAGAGTCAAAGTGAATAAAGCCGATAGCAGAAGCGAGGCGTTAACCACAAGATATTTAGCCGTAGATGAAATAAGAGAATATGCAGAAAGATTGCAGCAATTGTATCGTAACATCACAGATAAAGCGACCTTCAATGCTGTCGAGATTGAGATTGAGACGTACGCAGGTTTAAAAGAACGCTTTCGCGAAAGCGTATTTGTAAATACATACTGGCTTGGTGATCAGATTATAGGTTTTGCAGCCGCCTTTAGAGTAGGGGATATCTTAGATGCACATTTTATCGGAATGGACTATACGCGAAATAAAGAGTATGCGGTGTATCCTAGAATTCTCAATGACTATATAAGAATGGGTATTGATCTGGGAGTTAAAGAAATTAATTTTGGAAGGACAGCCTCCGAGATAAAAAGCACAATTGGAGCGGTGCCAGAAAGTTTGACGTGTTATGTGAGACATCGCCGTACCGTGGCTAATCTTCTTTTCAAACCGTTGGTCCGTCAAATAAAAATGACCGATTACAAGCAGCATCGGCCATTTAAAGCGTAATTTTTTAACACAGAAACATGAAGTTTTTAGCTCATGTTCCTATCAAACATCAGATGTTGATTTTAGGGCCACACATTGATAATACCACCCATTATAGCCATGGAAATAGTCCAATAGCCAACAGTCAGAAGTACATATCGCAAAGATTTTCGCTCGTAAAGAGCAATGGTTCCAATGATGGGTAGTATGAGTAAAATCCCTAGCATCGCGCCATGAAGAGCACCGTGTTTGAATGTGAGATATGGATTAGCACCATGCGCTTCTCCTGGAGAACCACCTAGCATTACTGCCATCCAAAGAGTGACAGCTATAAAAAAGGCAAAGACCAGACTAAGACCAAAAATCTTGAGCATATTGCCGCTTTTCAAGTCGGCGTCGCTCAGGCCTACTTCTTTTTGCCACATTTTACCAAAAAGGGGCCCGTAGTAAATAGATCCGACTACAAGCGCTGATACGGCGGCGGCGGCGAGTGCTAGCCAATTAATGTTGAGCTCTTCCATAATTTATAAAACGTATTGGTTAGTTGTTTTAAATGTAGTAAAAAATTATTTCGAGGCTATGGTTTTGTCGTAAATTGTTTAACCTTATAGGGTTTAATTTGCCAAAAAGGCTTATTGTCTTTAAACAAAATAGCAGTATTGTACATAAAAAGCCATACAAATGGAAACAAAAGAAATCGCAAACAACTTCGTTGAATGGTGTAATAAGGGAGAATACGATCGTTGTTACCAAGAATTGTAAAGTCCTAATATCCTCAGTCTGGAACAGCGCGGATTAGAAACGGAAAGGGCAGAAGGCATGGAGTCTAGTGCAAAAAAAGAGCGTGGTGGGAAAACACTTTTGAATTACATAGCCGTGTCGCGAGTGAACAAGCCGTGGCAGGTAACTGGTTTTCGGTACGCTTTTAAATGGATATCCTCCGCAGACCGACCGGACAACGATCTACAACTTCGGAGATTGCGGTCTATGAGGTGAAAGATGGTAAAATTGTAAAAGAACAATTCTTTTATGGTATGCCAGGATAGGGATGCCTATTTTCGGAATTAATATGCCCAAACATACTTATGTTTGGGCATATTAAGTATTAGATCTCGCGATCTTGGGGTACTTGTCCGTGCTCGCGCATATCCTCTTTGGTGAGCACTTTGTAATCTGTGGACTTCGGAGCATTTGTGAGCATTGGCATAAGTTCTTCAGGCAGACCGCGCATTTTGCGAGTGGTTAGATCAATCCAACCTCCTTGCATACTTCCACGGGCAAGATTACGCCCTTTGTGGTCATAGAAGTTATGGACAAACTTAAAAAACATGCCATCTTCACTGGCACCACCAAGCTCGAAGCTTACAGTGATGGGTTTCCCTTGAAAAGCCTCCTTGAAAAAGAAAAGCTGCTCGTGAAAGACAACAGGACCTATATTGTGAGTAACCATTTCACGCTGACTTAAGCCGTTCTCGATCATAAAGCCCATGCGTGTGTGACTCATGAAATTCACATACGCCGAGTTGGCCAAGTGCCTATTAGCATCAATATCACTCCAGCGAATATCAAATTCTTTAAAATACATAAGTTTCCTAGTTTTGTATAATTTCTATGACTGCAAAGATAGTGGGTTGCTTGTGAGTCGTATTGCATATCAGTTCGTAAAAAAACTATTTATCACCTAATTGTTAGGGTGTAAAGACACCGATAGGTGTCTAAAAAACAAAGCCCAAACGTTATTTGCTTGGACTTTGTACCTGTAAAGAAGACTACTGTTTTATATCTGGCTTAGACCACCATCAATTTCTAGTTCAATACCATTGATATAACTAGCTGCATCACTCGCTAGAAATGCAACTGCCTTGGCAACTTCGTGTGCCTCTCCAAAACGTTGCAACGGAACACCTGCTTCAAAGTTGTTTCCCATTTCTTGGACTTGTTCCTCGGTCATACCGTCCATTTTTGAATAGATAGGAGTTCCAATAGGCCCCGGAGCGACGGCATTCACTCTGATTTTTCTAGGGGCAAGTTCTGTAGTGAGTACACGAGCATACGCACGTAATGCGGCTTTTGTAGCACTGTATACACCCGCACCTTCAAAGCCTTTTTGATGTACAATAGAGGTATTGAATATGATGGTACCTCCATCCTTTAAATTGGGAATGGCTTCCTTAACTAAGAAGACGGGCCCTTTAATATTGATATTGAATTGATTGTCAAAAAATGCTTCATCAATTTGATCGGAGGGGGCAAATTGTGCGACTCCAGCATTGGCAAATAGGACATCAATCTTACCATAAGCCGCGACGGTCTCTTGAATGAGTTTGGCATTATCGGCCGCAATGGCTTGATCTGCTAAGACCATTTTGAAATCGCCTTTTAGGGAGGCAGCAGCGTAATTGAGTGCCTCTTGACGTCTTCCAGAAAACACAACCTGAGCCCCTTGATCTAAGAATTCTTGAACGGCTGCAAAGCCTATTCCCGAGTTGCCACCTGTGATAACGACTACTTTGTTTTCAAAACTTTTCATAGTGTAGTATATTAAAATTGTTTTGGAACGATCGTTCCAAAATTAAATAAAAAAAATCAGTTAAGTTTTTCAACGGTAGTATCAATGATCTTTTGGAGCTTGCTTCGATCATTGATGAGCATCCCCGTCATTCGTAAACCTTGAAAAGCACTATATAGATAGTAGGCATAATCTTCGGCAGTATTTTCGTTATTAATGACTTCGTGATCTTGACCTTCTTGAACAAGATTTTTAAATAGCTTTAAGCTTCCTGCTTCGTTATGTTCCAAAAGACTTCTCACCGTACCACCTGTACGTGATAATTCAGCCTTGCAATTCAAACTAAAGCACCCTTTCTGATCTACATCTTTGATCATATTTTCCAATGCATTTTCAAAAATATTTCGAATCGCTTCACTGGGATTACCTGCTCTTAGTAGCGCATCTTGAAAGAGAGATTTGCTATCTTCTTGATACTTTTTGAGGACCATTTCATACAAGGACTGCTTGTTGCCAAAGGAGTTATAGAGGCTGCTCCTATTTAAACCAGTCGTTTCAACTAAGTCTTGCATAGACGTTCCATTGTACCCTTTGTTCCAGAATAAATCTCTCACTTTGGTAAGGACAATTTCTCTATTAAAAACTTCGGTTCTTGGCATGTATATTTGAAATGATTGGTACAAATATATTTGAAATGATCGGTTCAGAAAAATTATTTTGGAAAACTTTGTGATTTAATAATTCAGAAGTGCGCTTTCGCGACAGCGTAATTAGCCTTATTTTTAAACGCTAGACAGCAACGACCATCTACATCAAAGAAATATAGAGGAAGGGTCATCTATCGATATACAAGAAGAACAAGAGTTACTATAACCTTAAAAAGCCGAGGAGCTAATCCTTTATTAAATGCCTTTAATTTCATCTTCTTTCCAAGCGCAAGGTCTTTTTAAGAATGCACATTTTTCTACCATCTTTTCAGCAAAGATACGCCGTGTGCATGGGCTTGTGCAAAAACGAGAACGTTGTGCACTGCCTGATGGAGATTTTGTTGATATCGATTGGAGCTATGCGCGCCCATCAAAGGATACTGAACGAGCAAACAAAGTCGCACTATTGTTTCACGGTTTGGAGGGGAATGCTCAGCGCTCTTACATGCGGGCCATGGCAAAATTGCTTAGCCAAAATGGATATGACGTGGCGGCGGTAAATTTTAGAGGGTGTAGCGGAGAGCAAAATCGTTTGTATAGATCGTACCATAGTGGCGAGACGGGTGATATTCGTTTTCTTATTAATAAACTAAGTGATACCCATCGGTATCGTACTATGGTTTTGTACGGCGTTAGTTTGGGTGGCAACGCTGTTCTCAAATATTTAGGTGAAAAAACAGAAATACCTGCAATTCTTAAAGCCGCGGCTACCGTCGGGGTTCCTGCAGATTTAAAAGTGAGTCTGGAACAGTTGACACGACCACAAAATTGGGTCTATCGGACCTCTTTTCTATTTGATCTCCGCCGAAAGTACCGCAAAAAGATGCCGCGGTTTCCCGAGCAACTATCTTGGGAACGTTATCATAAAATCCGGACATTAAAAACCTTTGATGATTTTTATACAGCGCCTGCACACGGTTTTGAAGATGCCTTGGACTATTATGCTAAAGCAAGTAGCGTGAGCTATCTGGAACACATTGAGATCCCTACGCTTATTTTGAACGCAAAGAATGATTCCTTTTTACATGGAGATTGTTATCCATACGCTTTCGCGAAAGCGTCACCTGTCTTATTCTTAGAAACACCAGAACACGGTGGACATGTAGGCTTTTATCAAAGAGGAGGGTTCTATTACAATGAAGTGAGAAGCTTAGAATTTTTTAAAGAAAATGGCTAGAAAAAAAATAAGATATGGCTATCTTTAAAACATATTATATTTGAAAATAAACACTATGAAAATTACACGCGTACTAGCCATGTTGGCATTGACAGGATTGATGATGAGTTGTGGAGGAGAGACAAAAGAAGAGAAAAAGGAGGGCCTTAAAATTGGCGCCAAAAAAGAAGCCAAAAAGAGCGATAGTAATGCTATAAATCTGGCGCTTACGGGCAATGACTTCATGAAGTTCGATACCACAGAATTACGAGCTAAGGCAGGACAAAAAGTGACACTAACACTGCGCCATGTCGGAAAGGGTGATATAAAAATAATGGGGCATAATTTTGTACTCTTGAATCAAGGTATCAATATTCCTGCTTTTTCAGCCAATGCAGCTGCTGCGGGGCAAGCGAAAGATTGGATTCCTCAAGACGGAAAAGAAGTAATTGCACATACAAAAATGATCGGTGGAGGACAATCTACAACCGTCACATTTACGGCGCCAGCAGCAGGGACATACGATTTTATCTGTAGTTTTCCAGGACATTCTGGATTGATGAAAGGAAAGTTTATTGTGGAATAAATAGTTTCCATAAAAAAAGGAGCCAATTGAAATCAGTTGGCTCCTTTTTTTATTTAGCTTAGTTTCTACAAAAACCCATCACTCTCCACATAGGCATCGATCACTCTCTGCTCTCCTTCTTTACCTTTGATAGAATTCCCGTGTTCCATCCCTAGCACCCCTTTGAATCCACGTCCATGGATGTATTTAAAGACGTTTTTATAGTTGATTTCTCCCGAAGTGGGCTCATTGCGGCCAGGGTTGTCCCCGATCTGGAAATAGGCTATTTCGTCCCAACATTGCTCAATATTTGGAATGAGGTTTCCTTCCTGAATTTGTTGGTGGTAAATATCAAATAAGATCTTGCAGGAAGGGCTGTTGACCGCCTTACAAATCTGATACGCCTGCGGCGATTCTGATAAAAAGAGTCCCGGATGATTTCTAAAGTTTAAGGGCTCTAAGACCATGGTAATCCCATGCGGTTCCAGCAAGGCAGCTGCTTGTTTCAAGCTTTCTACCACATTTGCCGTCTGATACGCCATATTCTGACGTAAATCTACATGTCCGGGCACTACGGTCATCCATTTTGCGCCGATACGTTTTGCTACGGCTATTGAACTCTTAATATCTGCGAGAAATTCCTCCCGTAAGTTTTGTTTGCCACTGGCAAGATTGGGCTCCGTCCAATAGATTTTATGGGCAACAAAAACACCCATTTCCATACTGTGCTCAGCCATTGCGGCGGCCATCGCATTTTGTTGTGCAATAGGACGACCTTTCATTTCATTGTCTTCAAAGGCGGTAAACCCTTGCGCTGCCATGAACTCGAGCTGCGCTACAGGATCATCGCCTGCATGATGTCTAAACATCCCGATATGGGGAGCATACTGTAAATTGAAAAGCTGTTTATTACTCGTGTTCTCCACGTTTTGTGCGGTAATTGCTTTCGCGAAAGCGCGCTCAATACCCAAACCTCCTAAACCCAAAAAGGAACCCGTAAGAGCTCCTTTTTGTATGAATTTTCTTCTTTCCATCGTGTGCCCGCTATTGCAGGGGTGTTTAATTAAATCTTATAAGGAATATGCTTTGCCACCTGTCGCCTCACTTAAGGGTAAACAACCGATCTGTTGTCCTGGAACGGGTTCATAAGCAAAAACATTTTCACCTATTTGTTCCGTGGTTTTCCAACCCCAAATAGTCATGCCTTTTATATTGCTTACAATGCTATAGCTGGCAGCTTCAGGGTCTGGTGTCGCTAATTTGTTTGTTTGATATTCTTTAAAGAATTCTTCCAGTTTTTTGCCGTAAGCTTCTTCCTCTTCTTCAGTCGCTTTGAGGTATTTGGCTAAGATTTTATCGTAGTCTTCAGCGGTTCCTCTACCTAAAGGCTTGTCGAAGGTGTTTTGAAAACGATCTGCGAGTGCCGCAAAACCCATTTTAATTTGAGGCTGATCCTCTAAAGGAATCACTTCGTTCCAATAACTATCTATAAATTCATGAACACCTAGTTCTTTAGCGCCAGGAATAGTTTCATCCGAAGGGATGATCAAATCTACCATCATACGCAAAGCATGTCCTTCTTCTTGAGAAAGGAAAGCAGGAATAAAATCCGGCTCATTAGAACAGCTTTGTAAAAGGCTCAATATCGTGGGTGTCACAACGAGTGCTGTCGCTCCTAAACCTAAATTTTTAAGTACTTGTCTTCTGTTCATCTTATGCTTCTTTTTTAATTTGTTCAGCGGCGTGATTTGCAGCACGCGCCGTAAAGGCCATATACGTTAAGGAAGGGTTTACACAACTTGCAGAAGTCATAAAAGCTCCATCGGTTACATAAACATTCGGGACTGTGTGCAGTTGATTGTTGCCATTACATACCGAAGTTTTTGGATCTCTTCCCATACGGGCTGTTCCCATTTCGTGAATTCCATTGCCTGGAGCACTTGGGTCATCCATGGTCGTGATTTTATTGAAACCAGCATTTTTAAGCATCTCTTTGGCAGAAGAGATCATATCCTTACGCATCTCCCATTCATTTTCTTTCCATCCTGCATCAAAAGTGACTGTAGGAAGTCCCCATTTATCTAATTTGTTGTAATCCAGCTCCATTTTGTTTTCGTGATACGGCAAACACTCTCCGAATCCCATCAAGCTAATGCTCCATCCTCCTGGATCTTGCACTGCCTTTTTTAGGTCCATACCATAGCCAGCTTCAGCAACCATAGCTCGCGTGTCTCCACGACCAGCACCACCTTGGTAACCATACCCTCTTTTAAAAGTTTTTTGATCGGTATCTCCTCCAATATTTCTAAAACGAGGAATATAAATTCCATTAGGACGTCGTCCTTTGTAATATGAATCTAGATCTCCATCCCACTTGGCAGTAGCTCCTGCCTTAAAGTGGTGATCCATTAAGTTGTGCCCTAGTTCGCCACTGTCATTCCCTAGTCCATTAGGAAAACGTTCACTCTTCGATTGCATTAAAATACTCGCTGATGCGATTGCAGAGGCACAGAGGAAAACTACTTTGGATTTAAATTCTATTTTTTCACCACTCTCTGTGTCAATAACTTTAACTCCAGAAGCTTTGCCTGTTTCAGGATCATAAACTACTTCCGAAACAATTGAAAATGGACGGAGTGTCATATTTCCGGTGCGTTCAGCAGCAGGAAGGGTGGATGAATTACTGCTAAAATAGCCTCCAAACGGACAACCACGCATACATCGGTTTCTAAACTGACAGGCTGAACGACCATCATAGGTTTTATTTCCGGTGATATGTGCAACACGTCCAATGGTAAGGACACGGTCCTTATAATTTTTGGCCATATTCTTTTTAAGTACTTCCTCTACACAGTTCAGTTCCATCGGAGGACTAAACTTGCCGTCAGGTAATACTTCCAATCCAAGATTCTCTCCACTCACCGAGATGTACTCTTCAACTTTATCGTACCAAGGTGCGATATCTGCATAACGAACAGGCCAATCGACAGCAACATCTTCATTTTTATTAGCTTCAAAATCAATGTCACTCCAACGATAACTTTGACGTCCCCACATGAGTGACCTACCGCCTACGTGATAGCCACGAATCCAATCAAAACGCTTTTTCTCATTGTATGGATGATCAATGTCATCTACAAAAAAGTGTCCGCGTTCTGCCGTATGAACATACCCAGTTCGGGCTTGTTTCAATTGACGCGCTTTCTTTTCGCGGGGCTGATGCCCTTTGAATTTCATATCCCAAGGATCCAAATCTTTGGTTGGATAATCTTCTATGTGGTTGACCATACGACCGCGCTCTAGCACTAGCGTTTTCATTCCCTTTTCACAGAGTTCTTTTGCTGCCCATCCACCGCTTATTCCTGATCCTACGACAATTGCATCGTACATTTCGTTTTCGTTAGCTGTATCCACTATATTTTATATTAATGAGAAAAAATTGTGATCGTTCTTACCAAATATATAAATTTTAAGTTGTTTTTTGTCAAATTATAAAAAAGACTAACTTAGTCAAACCGTAGATTTAACAGTTAGTTGCGGGCGAAAACGTTGTAGTTCTGGCCCATCAATACGATATAGCATGAAAAAAATACTCACCAGCGCATTTGTTTGTGCCATTTTGCTTCTTTCTTGTAAAAAAGAAGCAGAACAAGAAGCAGAAAAAGAAGCAGAAAAAGGAGTGGATACTGCTTTCGCGAAAGCAGAAACAGCGGTCGAAACCACAAACACCAACACCGATTTTCAATTTTCCTTAGCTCAATGGTCCTTGCATGAGCCGTTTCAAAAGGGAGATATGGATCCTATGGATTTTGCAGCGATCGCTAAAGACTTAGGCTTTACAGGTCTTGAATATGTGACTCAGCTCTATCCACAGCTTAACGGGAAAGAGAATAGTAAAGAGGCTATTATGGAACTTGCAGCTGCTCTTCTGGAGAAAAGTATGGCAGCAGGAATGGATAACGTACTTATCATGGTCGATCATGCTGGAGAATTGGCAGATCCCGATGCCCAAAAGCGTAAAGCAGCCATAAAAACTCATAAGTATTGGATGGATGCGGCCAAATTAATGGGCGCACATTCAGTACGTGCCAATCTATTTGGAGAATCGGATCCTGAAAAATGGCATACCTATTCAGTGTATAGTTTGTCAGAATTAGGTGCTTATGGAAAAATGATTGGAATCAATGTGATTATCGAAAACCACGGAGGGTGGTCAAGTGATGGCCAAAAATTGGGGGCTGTCATGAAAGAAGTAAATTTGAGTGCCGTGGGAACATTACCGGATTTTGGTAATTTCTGTGTACAACGCGAAGGTGGCGAACGATGGGGCGCTCCCTGTGTTTTGGAATATGATATGTATAAAGGAACGGAAGAAATGATGCCCTATGCCAAAGGCGTTTCAGCCAAGTCCTACGCCTTTGATAAAGAAGGAAACGAAACTAAAATCGACTATGCTAGAATGTTGCAAATCGTTGCAGACGCTGGATATAAAGGGTATATTGGCGTCGAGTATGAAGGAGATCTTGATGATGCCAAAGATGGAATTAAGCTAACCAAAGCACTGCTCGAAAAATCGATTAAAACAATACGCTAACACCAAAAATCCATAGAATGAAATACCTTTTTACAAGCCTATTGGCTTTCCTTTTACTACTTACAGCCTGTAAATCTGGGTCAGATACGGAACCAGAAGAAACAAAA
The DNA here is from genome assembly GCA_047630395.1 of Dokdonia sp. GTDB lineage: Bacteria > Bacteroidota > Bacteroidia > Flavobacteriales > Flavobacteriaceae > Dokdonia. The sequence goes on along the minus strand of JBLHXM010000050.1, from coordinate 9,125 downwards.
ATTCCTGAAAAGAAAGTGTTGACCATCAATCCCGATGGCACTTTTTTCAAAATGTCATTGGCACAATGGTCTTTGCATAAACCTATCGAAGCAGGAACTTTGAGCCCTATGGACTTTGCTAAAACAGCCAAAGAAATGGGCTTTGATGGTATTGAATACGTGAGCTCTATGTATGTGCCTGCCATTAAAGAATATGATAATCTGGAGGAAGCTTATGAAAAAATATTGGTCCCTTTAAAATTGAAAAGTGAGCAATACGGAGTTGAGAATTTAATCATTATGGTAGATAATGAAGGAGACTTAGCATCATCAGATCCTAAAGAAGTTGCAAGAGCCATTGCAAATCACAGCATGTGGATTGACGTTGCAGAATATTTAGGATGTCACTCTGTGCGTGTAAATCTTTTTGGTAATGAAGATAATCAAGCCGCTTGGAGAGCACAAGCAACAAGTTCGTTAAAGAGATTGTCTACCTATGCACAACAGAAAAAAATAAATGTCATCGTAGAAAATCACGGTGGATTTTCAAGTAATGCAGGACTATTGTGGAAAACCATTTCAGGGGTTAGTATGTCCAATTGCGGAACCCTTCCAGATTTTGGAAACTTTTGCCTAGCCCGTGAAGGAGGTGCTCGTTGGGGAGCTGCATGTGTTGAAGAGTATGATAAATATAAGGGTGTTGAAGAGTTAATGCCGTTGGCCAAAGCCGTGTCTGCAAAATCCTATGCTTTTGATGCCGACGGAAATGAAACCACGATTGATTATGAAAAAATGCTTCGCATCGTTAAAGATGCTGGTTATGACGGATATATCGGTGTAGAATTTGAAGGAGATGCAGCCGATCCAACGGCTGGTATCAGTGCCACCAAAAACCTATTAATAAAAGCCGCGAAAGCGATCAAATAACCTTTAGATTATGAAAAGTAGTACGCGAGTTCAGTTATCGATCATGATGTTCTTGGAATTTTTTATTTGGGGAGGATGGTTTGTAACTATGGGAACATTCTTGGGGAACAATCTGTCTGCAACAGGTGGCGAAACGGCAATGGCATATTCCACACAATCTTGGGGAGCAATCATTGCTCCTTTTATTATTGGATTAATTGCAGATCGGTTTTTTAATGCAGAACGTATTCTTGGGGTGCTCCATATCATAGGTGCTGCACTCATGTATCAGATGTCCCAATCCACAGATTTCAGCGTCTTTTATCCATATGTACTTGGATATATGATTGCGTATATGCCTACCTTGGCCCTTGTTAATTCAATTTCTTTCAATCAAATGAAGGACCCTTCTAAAGATTTCCCGTGGATTCGTGTGTGGGGAACTGTAGGATGGATACTTGCAGGAGGACTCATTAGTTTTGCTTTCAAATGGGATTCTAAAGAGAGTATTGAAGGAGGGCTTTTGGCGAATACCTTCCTCATGACAGCGGTAGCTTCCGCTGTATTAGGAGTGTTTAGTTTTACGTTGCCTAAAACACCTCCAAGCGGTTCAAATGAAAAGGTGAGTGTTTCTGATATACTTGGACTAGACGCTTTAAAATTATTAAAAGACAGGAATTTCTTAGTTTTCTTTTTGTCTTCCGTTTTGATATGCATTCCACTTGCTTTTTATTATCAAAACTTGAGCCCTTTCCTTACAGAGTCAGGAGTTGAAAATTCAACAGCCTTAGCTTCTATCGGTCAAGTTTCTGAAGTGGTGTTTATGTTATTACTGCCCTTCTTTTTCAAAAAATTCGGATTTAAGAAAACAATTCTCGTAGGAATGCTGGCTTGGGCATTACGCTATATTTTGTTTGCCTTTGGAGATACTGGAGACTTATTCTTTATGGTCATTACAGGAATCGTTTTACATGGTATTTGTTATGATTTCTTCTTTGTTTCTGGGCAGATATATACAGATAGCAAAGCGGGGGAGAAAGTAAAAAGTGCTGCACAAGGGCTTATAACTTTAGCTACCTACGGTGTAGGGATGCTAGTAGGTTTTTATGTGGCTGGTAAGATCACAGATGCAAATATAATTGGGGAAGGACACGACTGGAGTTCCGTTTGGATATTCCCTGCCATTTTTGCTGCTATAGTTTTCGTGATTTTTGCTTTGTTATTTAAAAATGAAAAGATCGAATACACAGAATAAATTTAATGTCAGCTGAGCCTGTCGAAGCTTTTAATAGGATAGCCCTTCGACAGGCTCAGGATGACAAAAACAGAAATCATGAGTAACAAAATAAGATGGGGCGTCCTAGGGGGCGGTGGAGATTCGCTTATTGGTGTATTGCACCGAGTGGCGGCTAGTATGTTTGATAGTTATGCGCTTATAGGTGGAGCGTTTAATCTAGAGGTGTCTGTCAGTACCGCTTTCGCGAAAGAAATTGGAATCCCTACAGATCGTATTTACAAAGACATTGATGCCATGATCACGGGAGAGCTTGCCTTGCCTCCTGAAGAGCGTATACAAGTAGTATCTATCTTAACGCCGAATTTCTTGCATTTCCCAATGGCAAAAAAGTTGTTGGTCGCTGGTTTCCATGTCATCTGTGAAAAACCGATGACCATGACCTACGCTGAAGCGTTAGAACTTCAAGCGATCCAACAAGAACATGGAAATGTATTTGGTTTGACACATACGTATACAGGATATCCAATGGTGCGTCAAATGAAAGAAATGATCGCCCAAGGCGAGATAGGAGATGTACAGAAGGTCGACGTTCAGTATTATCAAGGCTGGATCAATCCATTGATACATGACAAAGAACAACGTGCAACGACCTGGCGACTCAATCCAGAGAAGTCGGGAATTAGTTGTTGTCTAGGTGATATTGGGGTGCATGCCTATCAGATGTTAGAATTTGTTACAGGAATGCAAGTCAAATCAGTATTGGCAGATCTAAACCATCTCTATGCCGATAATCAAATGGATATTGACGGCACCGTATTACTTCGCCTTGGGGAGTTTACCAAAGGAGTATTGCGCTCCAGTCAGATCGCAACGGGAGAGGAAAACAATTTTACCGTTGCTGTATATGGTCGTAAAGCTGCCTTGAAGTGGGAGCAGGAAAACCCAAATTATTTATACCTTTTGGAAGAAGGACAACCGCTTCGTGTATTGAAACCAGGGCATGCATATAATAGTCAGGTTTCCTTAGACGGAACCAAGCTACCTCCAGGACATCCTGAAGGGATTTTTGATGCGATGGGCAATATCTATCGCGGCGTTGCCAAAGCGGTTCGTGGAGAGCAATATCATCCCGCCGAATTCCCAGGAATGACGGATGGTGTAAGAGGTATGAATTTTATTGAAAAAGCAGTAACTTCCCATAAGGAAGGCAATGTATGGGTGGAGTTGGAATAGCATTCCGCTTTCCCGAAAGCGGAAAGAGAAATAATAACCTGAAGTTCCTGAAATTAGGGAATACTAAGATACCCGCCTGAACGGGCACTAAAAGATGAAAACAATTAAAGGACCTGCGGTTTTTCTTGCCCAGTTTATGGATGACAAGGCGCCGTTTAATTCGTTAGATGGCCTGTGTCAGTGGGCAGCAGATTTAGGATACAAAGGAATTCAAATTCCCACCTGGGAACGTCGGCTGATTGACCTTACCAAGGCAGGAGAGAGTAAAACCTATTGCGACGAACTGAAAGGCAAAATCAATAGTTATGGCCTTGAAATAACGGAGCTATCTACACATTTACAAGGGCAGTTGGTTGCTGTGCATCCTGCGTATGATTTGATGTTTGACAATTTTGCCCCAGACGATTGTAAAAACAATCCAAAAAAACGCACAGAATGGGCGCGCCAACAATTAATCAGTGCTGCTCGTGCAAGTAAACATTTAGGACTGAAGGTGAGTGCGACTTTTAGCGGAGCTCTGCTATGGCATACCATGCACCCATGGCCACAAAGACCAGCAGGTCTTGTTGAACTGGGCTTTAAGGAACTTGCCAATCGCTGGCTGCCGTTGCTTAATGAATACGACGCCAATGGTGTTGATCTTGCGTATGAAATTCATCCAGGAGAAGATTTACATGATGGTGTGACTTTTGAGCGTTTTTTGGAAGCGACAAACAATCATAATCGTGTGAATATATTGTATGATCCAAGTCATTTTGTCTTGCAACAATTGGACTATATTGAATACATTGATCACTACCATTCTTTTATAAAGGCATTTCATGTAAAAGATTCTGAGTTTAAACCAGATGGGAAACGTGGAACTTTTGGAGGATATAGTGATTGGCAAGACAGGGCGGGACGCTACCGTTCTCCGGGTGATGGACAGATTGATTTCAAAACGATTTTTACGAAACTTACAGAGTATGGTTGTGACGTTTGGGCTGTAATGGAATGGGAATGCTGTGTAAAAAGCCCTGAACAAGGAGCTAGAGAAGGAGCGGCTTTTATTTCAGATCACATCATTGAAGCGACTCAAAAACGTTTTGATGACTTTGCAGGATCAGATGTAGACACTGCATTATTAAAGAAGATTTTAGGATTATAAATAAATTATATAGATGAAAAAAATAGCATATATCGGACTCATTGCCATCACTGTATTGGCATGTAAGAACACGGAAAAAGAAGTCAAAGAAGCAACTATGGAGACCGCTAAAGTTGAGGTAGAAGAAGTCGTTGACGGAAAATGGGAGGTCCTTTTTGATGGAACTAATTTTGATAATTTCAAAGGATACTTGTCTGAAGGAATGTATCCAGAATGGGTAATTGAAGATGGGGCTATGGCTTTTACACCAGGAACCGAAGGAGGTAAAAACATCATTACCAAAAAGGAGTATACCAACTTTATACTTTCTCTTGAGTGGAAAATTTCTGAAGGAGGAAATTCTGGTATCTTTTGGGGAGTTCATGAAGATGAAGCCTTCTCAGAGGCGTACCAGACGGGTCCTGAAATTCAAGTATTGGATGATGAACGTCACCCGGATGCCAATCGAGGAGGAAAGACACACAGAGCAGGAGCTCTGTACGATATGATTGCTCCTAAAGATGGTGTCGTTAAACCCGCTGGCGAATGGAATGAAATTATTCTCGAAATTAATCATAACGATAATTTGGGTATTTTAACCATGAATGGAACGGAACTATTTAAATTTCCAACGAGCGGTGACAAATGGAAGGGTATGATTGCAAAATCTAAGTTCAAGGATTGGAAAGGTTTTGGCGCTTACCAAACGGGTCATATTGGATTGCAAGATCACGGTGATAAAGTATGGTATCGTAAGATAAAGATTAAAGAGACGCGTTAATAATGGAGGAAACTTCGGGCATCCTATATCTAGTCATCATTTTTGATGGATTGTTCTTTTTGGCGCTTGCTTATTATTACTTGAAACGCCCTCCAAAAAAGATTAATGAGATGTACGGCTATCGAACAAGAAAAACGATGGCAAATCAAGATATTTGGGATGCTGCCAATAAGCGGAATGCAGAAGATTTAGTGAAATATAGTTGGGTGCTTTTGTTGACAGGAGTGCTCTTGTGGATTTTTCAAATTTCATATGCAATGATTATCCATCTGATAATTCTGCTGATCGGATTGGCCGTTGCAATGTATAGCACAATGCGGTATTTGAATGAGCACTTTGACATCAATAGCAATAAAAAACAATGAACATAGATTCGATACTGACAACCATAACACCTGCGCTTATTGCATTTGCAGTTTATGTCGTTACAAAACAATTTCCGCCATCTCTAGATAATGGCTTCCTTTCAAAGGCGCCCTCTTGGTGGTCTCGTGATCAAGGCACATGGGATAAAGCCTATGCTTTTTTGGCAAAAAAACAACTACAATATGCCATGGTTTTGTTGGTCATATGTATTGGTTGCTCTTTCATTGATTGGGAATACAACGTTGTGATAGGCTACGGGATGTTAGTCGTTTTTATGATTTTGGCGGTATTTCAACAGCGGGCTTACATGCAGGTGAAGGTAAAATAGTCTGTCTATTTTAGTACGACGTGTGAAGTGGCACAACATTCAGTGTCTACGTCATCCCCCTACATTGTGAAAGTAGAAATAGACGTCTCCTTATCTTTGTCTGAATACGTATCTTTGCAGCTATGATAAAATCAATGACCGGTTTTGGGAAGAGCGTAATACAACTTCCTGGTAAGAAAATAACGATTGAAATCAAGTCACTTAATAGTAAGAACCTTGATTTGAATGCCCGAATTCCATCTACATACAGAGAGAAAGAATTAAACATGCGTAATCGTGTGGCAAAGTCGTTGGAACGTGGAAAAATTGACTTTTCATTATATCTTGAAAGTACGGGTGAGGTAACGAATACCAAGGTGAATGAAAGTGTTGTTAAAGAGTACATGACGCAATTAGGAGCTGTGATTCCTGGTGTTGCAGATACCACAGAATTACTCAAAATGGCGGTTCGATTGCCAGACGCTCTTAAAACGGAACGTGAAGAATTGGATGAGAATGAGTATGCTAGTATTCTTGAAAACCTCGATCTAGCTTTAAGCGAAATAAACACCTACCGTGCCGACGAAGGAGCTTCTCTAAAAGCTGAATTTGAATTGCGTATTTTGAACCTCCAAGGTCTTTTGAATGCTGTTATTGCATTGGATACGGATCGTATTGCAGATGTTAAAGTGCGATTGGAAAAAGCGGTATCAGACCTCAAGGTACAATTGGATGAAAATCGTTTTGAACAAGAACTCATTTATTATTTAGAAAAATACGATATCACCGAAGAGAAAGTACGCCTTAAGAATCATTTAGATTACTTTACGGAAGCCCTTGATTCTGATGATTCTAATGGAAAGAAGTTAGGGTTTATTGCACAAGAAATCGGGAGAGAGATCAATACTGTTGGCTCTAAGTCGAATTTTGCACCTATGCAGCAACTCGTCGTTCAAATGAAGGACGAATTAGAGAAAATAAAGGAACAGGTCTTAAACGTACTCTAATGAATAGTAAACAAAGCCTAAGTCACGATGGCAAGCTCATTGTATTTTCGGCGCCCTCTGGAAGCGGAAAAACTACGATCGTGAGGCATTTACTAGGCCAAGAAAATTTAAACCTTGAGTTTAGTATTTCGGCCACGAGTAGAGAAGCTCGCGGGGATGAACTGGAAGGAAAGGATTATTACTTTATTTCTTTGGAGACTTTTAAAAATCATATCAAAGGAGAAGATTTTTTGGAGTGGGAAGAGGTCTATAGAGATAATTTCTATGGGACTTTAAAGAAGGAGGTACATAGAATTTGGGCCATGGGCAAGCATGTAATTTTTGATATAGATGTAGTTGGTGGATTGCGTATCAAGAAGAAATTTCCAGAACGCACATTGGCTGTGTTTGTAAAACCGCCAAGTGTCGATGAATTGAAAATTCGTTTAAAGAAAAGAAAGACAGAAAGCGAGGCAAAGATTAATATGCGCATCGCAAAGGCCTCAGTAGAGCTCGCGACCGCGCCTCAATTTGATCAGATTATTTTGAATGACAACTTGGAGCATGCTTTGGAAGAAGCAACGTCCTTGGTGAAAGATTTCATTGAACGTCCATTAGCGCGCGACGAGGAGGAATAGCAGATATTTAAGGACTTAAACGCTTCGTATTTTGAAAATTGGACTATATTTTGGAACTTTTAATCCTATTCATATAGGGCATCTTGCTATTGCTAATCATATGGCAGAATACAGTGACCTCGAGAAGATCTGGATGGTCATTACGCCGCACAATCCATTCAAAAAGAAGAGTAGTTTGCTGGATAATCACCAACGGTATCAGATGGTGCAAAGAGCTTTGGAGGACTATGATAAGATGGAAGCAAGCACTATAGAGTTTGACCTTCCACAGCCGAATTATACAGTGAATACGTTGGCACATTTGTCCGAAAAATATCCAGAGCATGATTTTTGCTTAATCATGGGAGAGGACAATCTTAAGAGTTTACATAAGTGGAAGAACTTTGAAACCATTCTTGAATTTCATGAGATCTATGTATATCCACGAATTGCAGAAGGTGTTGTAGAAACACAGTTTGACAATCACCCAAAGATTCATTCGGTGGATGCGCCTATCATGGAGATTTCTTCAACCGCTATTCGCAAAGGAGTGGCGGCGGGTAAAAATGTACAACCACTCCTTCCTCAAGCCGTATTTAGATATATGGATGAAATGAATTTTTACACCTCCTAAATGCGCCGTACCGATGCGAAAAATATGTACAGTTCGCGAGCGTATTATTTTAGCGTTCTAAGCCTTATACTACTACTTGTAGAGCGTGGTGTTGCTTGGACCTTATCGGTCCCTGGAAACCGACTTCCATCCTCTCTTGGGTGGATTACGCTTATACTAGCGGTAGTTTCCGCCTGTTTATGTGTGCTATACGCTATTAAGGGTAGAAATGGGCCGGCTACGGCAAAGAAAGTTGTTATGTGGGTGCTCACGTTTATTGTGATCTTATTTGTGATCTATGTGCTTCGTCAAAGGCTTATCTGTTAATGCAACAAAAAAAAGCCCTCCTGGAAGAGAGGGCTTTTTTTGTGATATGCAATTTTTTATCTTCCTGTGTCACCATCGTCCGTATCTCCATCGTCAGTGGAGGTGTCTGGGCAATCGGACAAATTACTACTTACATACATAGCCCAATTGTTTCCTGGGAAATCTAGTCCTTCTGCCCAAGCCGTTTCATCACTAGTTGCAGCGTGTACTTCTGCATGTGCAGCAAAGCAATAGTTGTCGTCAAGGTCAGATGCATCAATGAGATACGTTACTTCATGTGTTCCTGCGGGATGAGTGTCGTTGTACTCAAATTGGCCAACCATAGGGTTTCCACTTCCACTCGTTGGTATTGGATCGTCTGCACAACTGCCAATGCTCAGGTGTGTCACTCCGATGGTCCATTCGGCCGTAGTACTATATGTTATTGTGAGATACGTGCCATCATAACTTACATCAACAGTTCCTGCGGTCATATTCTGACCCGCGATTAATGCCGTTGTGATGCAATAACCTTCAGTACTTCCTGAGCTACGTTGATTAGAGATGAGCTGGCTTGTTGTATTAGAAGTTACAATAGCAGACCTTTTTTGAAATGTTTGTTCTTCTTCAAACCGGTCTGAAGAGCAACTGGTTATTAGAATACAAAC
>JBLHXM010000049.1:0-24673 GCA_047630395.1 Dokdonia sp. | reverse complement strand
TAATTAAAATCAAACCCACGACCATTGTCATTTTCCCATATCACAGACTCAAACAGTCCAATATTTAATCGTTTGGACACATTATAACTCAGGTAATGATTTGCCATATACTTTGCTCTAAAAGAACCCTCTTCTGTTACTTGAGGACGTACATCACGTAATGAGGTCCAGGTATTTGTATACTTTATCTTCCAAAAAGTAGTGTTCAATTTTATATATGGAAAATAGCTGGCATTATCACTCAATAGTAATGAACGATATCCATCCCCAACGAATTGTTTTCCATGCCCTAACTGAATATTAAATATTTTACTCGGCGAATAAGAAATATATCCTTCAGCGACTGGATAATCAAAATCTCCATTACGACCTTCTTTGGCAATGCCACGTCCCGGAATAATAGCTGGGTTACCACCATCTGGGGCAATAGACCTTGCTAAGTCATTAAAGTACTCTGCAAAACGTCCTTGACTTTCATAGACGGCGGCAAAGAAATTTAGCTTCTTCCCAAGCCCTCCTTGCACAAAAACCGCCCTGGTGTTATTATAGGTATAGGAATCCTCTTTGAGTTCGTCAGTTTCATAACCTACTTGCAAATCGGCGGCGGGATCTAAGGTAAACCAATACCCATCGCCTTGGATGCGTACCATATGTTCGTCAAAGAATTTACGCCCCAACCAAGAGGTTTTATTTTTGGATAACTCGGCAGCTTTGCTTTCAAAGTCATAATATGGATTTACCGTTGTATAGAGATACGGCTTACTTCCCGTGTGACTATTGGTCCCTACTGCATTCAATTGTGCATCAAACCGACTATATACTTGGTGAGAAAAAGGAATATTCAGCTGACTCGTATATGCATTACTGGGCTCAAACGTTTGGTTTTGAATACGATCATATTCCTCTTGCATCGGATTTGCTTCGGCAACGGGTTTCACTTTCGTGGAAGAAGTCACCGTCTCCATTTTATCTGCAATAGGGAAATCACCTATTACATTTCGCGAAAGCGGAATTTTTATAGGCATCGTAAACTGCATATACGTTGTCTCTGAATTGTAGGTTGCTGGGCTCACCATAGGTAGTTTTCCAAAAACCGTATCCACCGCGTCCTTCAATTCTTGATAAATGGCTTCTGTATGTAGCACCTTAAACACCCCTTCTTTGGTTACCTCGAAAAGAACAACCATTTGACCATTATATTGCTCTTCATCTACTTTAGATGGCATCTCAAAATTATCCACGACAAAAGAAATCAAGGTCTGATTAAAGCAGTTGGAAAGCTCGGAAATCGCCACAGTATCACAATCGGGGAAGACAGGATATTTTTCAAAATCATTAAGCGTAACCTGTGCTATGGATGATAAACTTAGGAATAAACCGAGAAGTAGGAAACTAACTTTTTGCATAATGTAGGAGTGGTGTATTTCTGGGCGAAAGATAGTCAAAAGTTGGCGAAGCTAAAACGTAAAAAACCCGTTACATAGTTCATATAACGGGTTCTTTGGACGTTTTTTAAAAAAAATTTATTCGATATTCAATCGTATCGGAAGATTGTAGATCACTCCCACGGGAACATTGCGTTGTTTCCCAGGAATCATTTTAGGAATCAAATGCACCACTCTAGCCGCTTCTTTTTCCAATTTTGGATGCTGTGCACGTGCACGGACATCCGTTACATCGCCATTTTTATCAATACGAAACTCAACAGAAATGCGCGTAGGCCCTGAAAGATCGGCATCTACTACTACATCTGGATTGAACTTACGACCCACTAATTTTCGAATCTTGTCACTCAAGCATGCTCTTCGTTCGTCATTAGAAGCTAAACCTTCACACCCTGGATATACAGGAACTTCTTCGACCGTTAGATAACCCACGTCTTCAATAAACTCCCCACCATCTGGATCTTCCACGACCGGCACAGCTCCTACAGCCACTATAGGATCTGTATTGTCTTGTGTAAGAAGATCTATAATCTCAGTCAAAAGTACCGTGTCATCAGTAACCATCTCCACCGTATCCAAAGTAGGTTCTGGTTCTGATTGTTTCACAACTTTGTCTCGTTTGGGTTGTACTACTTCAAGTTGCACCTCTAAGGCATACTCCCTTGGATCGTCTTCCCAGCCGTTGTCTGGAACAACCATTGCCAATGCAGGCGTTTTCAACTCTATCAGGCTAATTGCGGCAATCAATGTTAAGATTAATCCAATCTGAAAATGTAGTGTGCGATTTCTTCGTAAATTTACGGCGTGTTTGCCTGTTGCGGTGTAAGAAACGTTTTGGCGAACGTTCTTACCTTCTTTTGATTCTTTCATAAGAAAAGGTTTTAAAAATGTTGAATAATTTTTAAAGCACTTCAACAAGCATACCACAAAAAAGAAATCCCGACTGCAATTGCAATCGGGATTTCTACATAATGGAAGATAAATTCTTAGTCTTCTACCTTAAAAGTAATAGGCAGAGAGTATAATACTCCTACTGGCTTACCACGTTGCTTCCCAGGAGTCATCTTAGGCAACAACTTGATTACACGTTCAGCTTCCTTCTGAAGACGTGGGTGTGGAGCACGCGAACGGATATTAGTGATATTTCCACTTTTGTCAATTTTAAATTGAACAAAAATTTTGTTTATACCACTTAATCCAAGCTCGCCTCCAAGCTCAGTATTAAATTTTCTATTTACGAGTTTACTTACCTTTTCACTCATACACTTTTTACGTGCATCGTTGCTTTTCATAGACTCACATCCAGGAAAAATTGGCACATTCTCGATTACTGCAAATGGTACATCTGCAAGTTCTTCTTCCTCTTCAAAAACCTCTACTTCTTCCACATCAACGATTTCCTCGTCTACAGAAGTCTCAGTTGACTCAATTACGGTTTCTTCGATTTCTTCCTCATCCTCTACAACCTCGATAATTTCCGGTGCTGGTGGCGGTGGTGGTGGTGGTGGTGGCGGTGGTGGTGGCGCATTCAATACGATTGGAATGTCTTCGTCGTCGTCGTCTGAGCTAGCCAGATCATACGCATTAGCGTCCTTATCATAAGTCTTGTTCTCAATTACAAAGTAAGTAAGAGCCAACACTAGAATAAGTCCTAGCTGAAAGAACAGCAAGCTTCTCTTGGTCAGATCTGCTTTAGGATTTTTCTTAGGTTCCATAATTGTTTTTATAAGGTGAGCTAAAATAAGTAATTATTCAACTAAAATAAAACTAAAAGTTCAATTTTAGTCGCTCAAGTTTGTTAATAAATAGGCTGCAGATTAGAACAGTCAATAAAACGCCGGTAGTATTGGCAAGAATATCCCATCCATCTGGTGTTCTATACGCAGTCATCGTTCCTTGAAGTATCTCAATAATAGTGCCATAGCCTATAGAAACAATACTTACAAAAAGTATTGCATTCCCCGTCCGAGAAAAATATTGAAGCCTAAGAAAAATCCAATCAAAGAGTATGCATGCGATCACCCATAACAACGATAAACCAAAATAAGCTCCAGCATGCAGGAGCTTATCCATAAATCGAAAAGGGTTTTCAACAAACTGAACCGGTTTAATTAAGGATCCTATCGTAAGCGCTGCAGTATATCCTATAGCAAGGAGCAGTATGCCTTTACGCACCAATGAGCTCGCCATAGGCCGCTGCATCTAAAAGTCCTTCAACCTCTTCTGGATTATTCATCTCTATTTTGACCATCCACCCCTCTCCATAAGGATCGGAATTTACAGTTTCAGGAGCATCTTCAAGAGCCTCGTTAAAAGCTACTATTTCTCCAGAAAGTGGTAAAAACAAGTCTGATACAGTCTTCACCGCTTCTACGGTTCCAAATACTTCATCTTTCGCTAAGGTTTCATCGATAGTTTCCACTTCTACATAGACGATATCTCCTAGTTCGCCCTGTGCAAATTGTGTAATTCCTACCGTTGCTACATTGCCTTCAAGACGCACCCATTCGTGGTCTTTAGTGTACTTAAGTTCTGCAGGTATGCTCATTATAATAGTGTTATATGTGGTTTATATTTTTAAGTGTGCGCTTTCGCGAAAGCGTTTTGTTATTTTTATTAGTTACCAAAATTATAACGCAAGGTAAATCCAGAACGAATGGTCGTTTGTGGAAAGGCCGTCGAAATTTTAAAGGTTGAGAATGTATGATCGTAAAAGAACAAAGCGGTCAAGTTCTTACTCAGCGCATAATCGGCGGTGAACCTTAAACCATATAAATCTTGACCCGCCGTTGTCTGACTGTTATCAATATCTAAGTATCTAATCACTGTTTCATTACGACGCAATGAGAAATCTGCTTTGAAGTTTAAATCACTTTTTAAGATGGTACGCTTTCCTCCAAAATTGGTCGCAAATGTCAAATCTTTAATTCTATATCCTAATCCTAGGATATATTCATCGCCTTTAATCTCTGTCAATAAGTTATTATCAAAACTCAAACCTAAGGCACGATCACGCTTAATCTCTGCGAGAATCTTAATTGAATTTTTCATCTCAAAATCCAACCGAATCAAAGGAGAGAATTGCTCTGTCAAGGTCACGGTGCTGAATAAATTTCTATTAAGGAAATTACCTGCTTGATCAGTTTGGGCCGTCTCTGGGCTAGTATCGGTATCTCTGTTATACGCAAGATTTGTATTAAACTGATTGATAGTATATCCCGCAGTATATCCATGTTGTACAGAGAAACGCTTAAATTTTTTCTTAAACCAAGGGATCTTCATTAGTCCAGTATACTTGATATTCCAGTTTGGTAATGGGATATCGCGCAACGGACCTAACTTTGTTCCTTTAGCATCTCCTCCTGTATAAGCAGCGACGAATGCTGGCAACAGCACAGACTGATTGGTTCTTCCAAAACCAATAGGATAACCATTTTCATCTCTTGGAAAATCAGTACCTCCATAAAACTTAGTTGCCAAACGATCTGCAATGACTAAACGATTTTCTCTAAACTGATTAAAGGCTTCTGAAACTTCGGCAGTACTCTTACTAAAGGAAGTACCTATTAATAAGGTAGAGATATTAAAGTTACCAAAAACATTCCCTGTCAAGGACTCGTATTGTAAAGTCGTAGGATCTACACGATAATTCTCTGCATAGTTTTCTTGATAGATACGATTAAAGTTAACATCAATATCTAGATCTGGAATTAATCCAATACGAATTTGCCCATCTAGTCTTCTTGTTTCGGCTTCACGATACTGCTCATTAAATTCTTGATACAAGGTCAACCAACCATTACGAGCTGCGAGCTCACGTACTTCCGCTTGGCTACCAAAAACAAAGCCTGCTGTTGGACGTACCGTTCCTGCAAAACCAACGCTCTGTGTATATCCTGGTAATGAAATACCATTATCTTCTTGATAATTGAATTGCACACGTTTTATGGCGGTTAACAATCCAATTCCTGTATTTAACGCTTTATCTCCTCCGCTCAGGCCCTTGGTCGTTCCTTTATTTTGCCCATCAGCTCCATCAGCACCTCTATTTGCTCCGAATGCCTGAGTGTCTGCCCCTTCTTTTCCGCTTGCCTTTGTCCCTTCATCGTCAACCGATGGCACTCCTTTGCTACGATCAGCTTTACTTGACCCTTTACGAGCGCGGTTCTTTTTCTTCTTGGTCAACCCTACATATTTGTAAAGATTTTCCATGTCCAAGGTTCCGTTTATTGCATGTGTATTTCCATTTTCCAAATAGTTTCCTAAATCTGGAATGTCCTCCAAAACAGCAAACTGCTGGGAACCACGTTGCCATGTGAAATTAGCCGTATAGGAATATTCAGCTGTAATCCAATCTAAGAATGGAAACTTCTCAAAGGGCAAGGTGTAATTTGCCTGCAATGTCTGGAAATGTGTATTTGGTGTTCCTACATCGAAGAGGCCACTATATAATCCAAAACCATCAAGTTCTGTTTGCCCACCAGACTCATCTTGCCCCAGAAACAAAGGCTCTCCTTCATCACCTAGGTAGTTACGCACCACTCGCTTGTGGTCCATATTGTAATTAACACGTAAGGACTTGGTAATTGGAAAATTCACACTATACGCCCAATCAAAAAGAAAATTACGCTGATACAATTTTGGGATTTGAATACCGCCATCGGCAATTTCTAGATCTCTAAATGTAAGTCTATTATACTGTCTTGTAATATTGGAATTGACAGATACGTTGGTTGGCAAATAGTTGACATTAAAGTCTTTTAAGAATTGCCAGTATTTGCCTGTGAATAGGGAATCGTTCTTCTTAAACGGCTCATAAGGCTTAGGCTGGAATGCAAAATTATAAACAGCTCCTGCTCTTAAATTTTGATCTCTCGATTGCTCGATTTCAAAATCCTTGTGATCCGTTTGATTATAAGAATATGATAAGGTAAGATTTTCTACATCATAAAACTGAGGCTTGCTATCTCCTGTACGCTCCTTTCGGACCCCAATAAAATTGATACTTTTTCTTCTGGTATAATCGATAGACTGTCCTTCAATGCGATCTCTATCGGCCTGATCATCTGCATTATCCAAACTCGTTTCTAGTTCAATATCCAGGAATTGTGGATCATATAAAGGAGTAATGACCTCTTCTCCAACAGCGTAATTGAAAGGAAGATTAATCCCCCATTTCTTTGGTAATAGCTGACCTAGATTGACATTTGTAACTACATCAAATTGTTGTACGTCTTCACGACTTCGCTCATTAGGACCCTGCTCAACACCTCCAAAACCAGCCGTACTCTGACGACCTGTGGCAGAAACAGTTGCAAAATCGGCTACATTGGCATCCACATTAAGTATGGCTGCCCAACCTCCATTATTGTTCAATTCACTCAAGCGAAGTTCGTTAAACCAAACCTCACCTTCAATAGGCTGACCTTCTTTTGCATTCCCATTTTTAACACCCAGCATTATCGTTCGGATATCTCCAAAACTTGGAAGCCCTTTCATACCTACTCGGATCTCTCCTGAATTATAGACTTCTCCTTCTGGATTTGTAATCAGACCTCCATTGGCATCAAAGAAGGTAATTCCATTTCCATCTGGACTCATCTCACCTCCGTTAATCTTGGCCTTTATCGTTTGAAGAAGTTCTAACGGCAGCTCCAAATTATTTAATTCTGGCCAAACTCCACTGCGTGCAGCGGTTCCAAAGGGTGTTAATGTAAGAGGCACTTCTACTTGATAGAAATTTTCAGTGATATCTGTACCCATACGAATAAAGGCAACCATTTCATTGTCATCTAAAATGGTATTCGCATCAAACTGCTCAGCATGCAAGAACATCTCAAGACGCTTGTACTGACGCATGTCGAGTCTAAAATTCTTGTATACACCACGCGAATCTTGTCCTTCCAAATCCTGCACTCTAATAGACATCGATTGCTCGTTTTGACGAATATTATTGTTGTTGTTATTCAATCGTTCTCTTTGCACTCCCGGAGGCAATACATAAGGAATAGGCGTTCTGTTTTCATTAGACTCAATATTAACAGCAGCAACTTCAAACAGGGTGTTTTCCATGGCAGGGTCTGACTGATCTGTATCTAAGGTTTGTACATAACGTCTATAGTCACCACGCACCAAGTCTAAGGTTCCAAAACGCAATACCGTTTCATCAGCAAAATCATTCATGAACAAACGCATAAAACGAACAGCTCTTAAGTTCGGGCTGTTCACTTCGTTCGTTGCTTGACTAATTGGAATTCTAAACTGTAACCAACGTACAGGAATAGTTGCATTGTTCTGAGTAGTTACTTGCAACTCACGGACATCACTTACAAACTCATTAGAAATATCCAAACTCTGCGGTGTAATCTCAATCTCATACTCAAAATACGAATCTACTGTATTCATGGTATTATCACGATTTACATCTTCAATATCAGGGAAGGTTGTAGAACCTCTATTGGTTTGGGATACATCTACCGGACTATTTCCTTGTTGTCCGTTGTACTGCTTATAACGCTCAATGATACCACCACTTGCATTTAAAAAATAATCATAATTATCACCCGCTGGATCAGGAAAACCTGCAAAAGCACCAAACTCATTGGCCTCTTGAGCATCTGTCAAACCATCATACCCGATATCCTGATTGGTACGAGCTTGTCCTTCACTGTCAAAAGCATAGACTAGAGATTGGTTGGTCGGTACTTTACCCCAAATCGTTGGAGAGGTATCTTCATCACTTCCATTATCTGGAAGTCCGTTTTCATATTGCTTACGTCCATCTTTAAGAATATCTTCTGAAATACTCCCTAAGTTAATGGTAAGTTTCCCTCCTTGATTCCCAACATTTTCATCATAAATAAATGGATCCATTAACCAGAATTCAATAAACTCCACGTTGGATTGTTCAAAATCTGTTGATGTCAATTGGCGCATAATACCTCCAAAATTCTGACGAGGATTATCTACAACACCATCAGTTACTGTTGGGTTGTAATTATATGCTCCACGCTCCTCTGGGAAATATGCCAAATCCAAGGTAAACAATGCTTGAGGTTGACCAGCAACAATATCTTGCTGCGGGAAGATTTCACTTCTAAAAACACGTCTTGTTGCAAAACTAGATAGATCATTATCTGTGATGTCTCCTGGACGTTGGGAATTGTAAAAAATAGGATCAATGGTATACCATGCAATTTTAGAACGACGATACCCTGTTTCGAGCGTTTGATTTCCTAACTCTCCTCCAAAATTAATAGGTGCCGATGATAAGAACCATTGTAATGGCGAACTCACATCAATATTCGTTTGAGATCCTTCAAAGTCATCCACATACGAGGTAGCTTCTCCATTAAAATCAGTGCCCTTTGGTTGTCCTGGCAGCAGATATGCCATTTCTCCTCGGATCGAAAAGTTAGAAGGAGCATCGGTATCAATATTGGGAAGTTTGTTTACCAAACGTGTCAAGAAAGGCACCTCTGTCGAATAGCTGGCATTTAGTCCAAAAATCGTATTATTTATAGGTTCAAAATCATAGGTCGCTTTTTGCGTAAGCGGCCGCTCATTCATATTTAAGTAGGTACCACCAACGATAAAGTTTTCGTTGAATGTATGCTCCACATTAATTCCTGTAAAACGTTTGTTTTGTTGTCCGAAGGTCGCATTGTTTTCTACCTGTGCTGAAATTGGAATTCCAGAGGCTTCTAATGATTTGTCCAAGATAATTACACGTCCTAATTGATAGTTTACGGTATAATCTAACCCTTCTACTAACAAACGCCCTCCTGCTCTTACCGTAACAGAACCTTGAGGCACATTAAATGCTCCTAATGGAATTCCTTGCTCGGCGGTTGACTTATACCGTCCTTTTAGTAAAAATTTATTCTTCTCTGCATTGTCTCTAGCAATAGTCTTCGTAGAACTATAGAGTGTTTTATAAACGTATTCTCTTTGGTTGGAGTTATAGGTTCCTAGCTCCGTGTCAGAATTGTCCGTCCCATCATCATACTGTTGTGATGGATTGGTCCTTAACTTATCAAAAAGGTATTCCCCAAACGGTTCTACTGATGTAAAAATGATACTTCCGTTTTCAACTCGCACCGTGGTCCCTGGCACAAAATCAAAGAATCCATCTCCTCCTACTTGAGGATCACCAAAAGTGGTAAGTCTATCTAAATTAAATACACGCAAAAGTGATGTATTGGCAACATCATCAGGAAGCGGATCTACTCCTACTTGTGATAAATAATTTAATGGAGAAGGATCGGCGTATACAATATTCATACGGAACCCTTCTTGCTCCAAATTGAAAGCCCCTAAAGGATAGATGTTTTTCATCATCAGATCCCAAACTGGCTCACTCACGTTAGTCAAGTTACTCTTCAGCATCTTTACCACTAAATTCTGCGGACTACCAATTTGTCCTGCTGGAATTACACTATCTCGAATTCCGTTCCCATCTCTATCTTGTCCAAAATTCTGTCCATTAATGCTAGCATCAGCTGTATCAGTAATATTATCGTTATCTACATCAGCCCCACCTACAAATTCAACATCTACCAAATCAGGGACGCCGTTATTGTTAACATCGGCACGATCACCAGTGGTGGCTTCAATACCATCATTTGCAAATTCTCCTACTTGAAATACTTGTCCATTAACCGTATACTGAAAGGCTACCCCTAAAACTTCATCATTGCTCAATCGCTGACTTAACGAAAGATATCCCAATCGGGCATTGTATGAATACTGATTCAATTCTAATTTACGTGCATTTTCAAGCAGCACATAATCAATTCCATCATTCACTTGAACACCTCCGAAACCCTGCTCTACACTCGCAATATCACGAATGTCATTAGTAAGCACAGATTGCACTCCAGCGTTACCAATCCCAAATGGATTGAAATCATTGTTCTTATTGTCAGGAAAAGCTCCCGGACTATTATTTAAAAAACCTGAGGGTGGAAAATCAAGACCGATGTTTGCCGGATCAGATTCTCCAATATCTTGAATCGCCACAATATTCCGAGCATTCGTTGTTTGATTCTGTCTGTTAGTTACCCAAACCTCAAGTCTTGTAATTTGAATATTAGAATTGACAAAAGGATAATTTGCTAGAGAAGAATCATAATTATCTCTAAAGTACTGTGAAAGGAAGAAGTGACGATCTTCATCATAATCTAAAGCAAACACGTCAAATTCTTGCACTGTAGCTCCACCTTCGGCGGTTACGGTATTCTGCTGAGACCTACTTTCTGAGAAGGCGGCAGTAATTCTTGTTTTACCAAATTGCAACTCCGTCTTGACCCCAAACAAACTTTGAGACCCCTGAATCAGAGCACTATTAAGTGGCATACTAATATTCCCAATCTCAATCTTCTGAATGATATCGTCTTCTGTAGGCGTGTATTCTAATTTAAGCTGGTTCTGAAAATCAAAAGTAGACTCCGTATCATAATTGGCCGTAATCTGCAAACGTTCTCCCACTTTTCCTAAGAGGCTTAAACTAATACGCTGATCAAAGTCAAAACTAAAATTACTTCTACTTCTTGGAGAAAGCGAGGGGTTATCCTGTTTTGTATATAAGAATCCGAGATCCATCTCTACAGATCCTTGCGGGACTAGGGAAATTGAATCCCCTCCAAAAATAGATTGAAAGAGTTCTGATTTTATATAAAAATTTGGAAGTAAATTCTTCTGCCCGCCTTTACCATCATCCGTCTTCCCATCCAAAGCTGCTACTTTTTCCTTGAAGTATTTCTTCATTTCCTCATCACGCACTCTACGCTCATACTCTTCTGGAGTAAGTATTAACGGATATGTGATATTGAAACTTCCTAATCGCTCTGTGTAGATATAGCGATCCATAATCGGATCATAGGTGTATTTTGATTCGATACTATTGGGATCTGGCAATTCTAGCCTTCCCATCGTAAACCCTGTTTTCGTCGAATCTTGTTCTGTGGTATTTTGCCCGTCATCCTGACCAAAAACGGCCAAAGTTCCAAGAAAAAAGAAAACGCATATTGCGCTAATAGTCTTACGTAAAATCGAGTAATAATTTGTCCCCAAAATGTTATTACAGTTTTTTTAATGCCTCCTTTATGAGTGTTTCCACGCTGGCATTTGGTTCGTTTTTTAATATGCTCGTGCATACTTTTTCGGCCTGCTTGCGAACAAAGCCTAATGTCTCTAAAGCTGATAACGCTTCTTCCTTGCTGGTATTGCTCTGTACCGCAGAAATCAGGTCTCCATCAAACACTTTCAAAATCTTATCTTTCAGGTCGAGAATCACGCGTTGTGCTGTCTTGGCGCCAATGCCCTTGATCCCCTGTATCGTCGGCACATCATTTGTTGCGATCGCCTGCTTTATTTGATCCGGATGCAATGAAGAAAGCATCGTTCTAGCGGTGCTTGCTCCTATCCCAGATACCGATAAAAGTAACCTAAAGATATCTCTCTCCATTTTCTCCATAAAACCAAACAGCGTATGGCTATCCTCCTTCACTTGAAGATGCGTATATAAACGCAAGGCTTCATCAGCAGGTAGCAACGAAAATGTGTGTAAGGAGATATGAATAAAATAACCTACCCCATTGCAGTCTATAACTACATTCGTCGGATTTTTTTCAATAAGTCTTCCGCTTATGTGGGTAATCATATTTTTATTAAAGTTAAGGGCGTAAATGTAAGAAAAATAAACGCACGGAAACGTCAAATCTGCGAGAGGAATTGTAGCCCCTTGCTTTTACACTTCGACCTTATTCAGTATAGCGTTATATGCCACGCTATTCCTACAAAGCGAAACTCAAATTAGTCCTTTTGGCCGCAGTATTGCGCATGCTTACATTCCATATTTTTCCTTCTTTTGGGCATCAATGACAGTGATTGCCGCCATGTGCACCATTTCATCTACACTAGCACCTAATTGCAACACATGAACCGGCTTGCGCATTCCAAGCATAATAGGTCCAATATTTTCAGCCTTTTCCAATTCTTTAATCATTTTGTAGGCGATATTGGCACTATCGATATTTGAAAACACTAGTGTATTCACTTTCTTTCCTGCAAGTTTAGAAAACGGAAACTTACTCTGTAACATCTCTTTGTTTAATGCAAAATCTGCTTGCACTTCTCCATCTACAATCAGATCAGGGCAGTATCGATGTAAATAAGCAACAGCCTCTCTTACTTTGGTCGCCTTCTCATTGGACGATGAACCAAAGTTTGCATAACTCGTCATTGCAACCACAGGTTCCAATCCAAACATCTTCACCGCAGTGGCCGTCATTTGAGCAATCTTCGCTAGTTCCTTTGCCGAAGGATCAATATTAATAGACGTATCTGCCAAAAATAATGGGCCGCGTGAAGTAATCATCAAATTACAAGCTGCCACCTTACGCACTCCTTTTGCAGGTCCAATAACCTCCAATACCGGTTTGATAACCGAAGGATAACTGCGACTATGTCCCGAGAGCATTCCGTCAGCGTCACCTTCACTTACCATCATAGCAGCAAAGTAATCTCGCTGTCTCATTAATTTCTTAGCGTCAAAAAGAGTAATTCCTTTTCGATTACGCGCTTTCCAATACACCTCCGCATATTTATTGACATGGTCAACCTCTTCAGCCGATTTTGGGTCGATAATTTCAACATCAGCATCAAAGTCTAATTCTTCTTTGAGCTCTAAAATAACATCTCTATTACCTAACAAAACGGGAATAGCGATTCCTTCCTCATGAACTATTTGTGCTGCCTTCAACACGTCTAGTTGATCGGACTCAGCAAACACGATACGTTTTGGATTTAGACGCGCACGATCTAGTAATAGTCGCACAATTTTATTGTCTTCCCCTAAACGATCTAATAGCTCATCGTTATATTTTTCCCAATCTTCAATAGGCTCCAACGCCACACCGCTTTCCATTGCAGCTTTTGCCACTGCTGGTGGAACGGTAGTAATTAAACGCGGATCAAATGGTTTTGGAATGATGTAATCTTTTCCAAAAGCAAAGCGCGTTTCTCCATATGCGATATTTACTTGTTCAGGGACTGGCTCTTTAGCCAACTGTGCCAAGGCTTTTACTGCAGCCATTTTCATAGGCTCATTGATCGCTGTAGCACGCACATCCAAGGCTCCTCTAAAGATAAAAGGAAAACCAAGAACGTTGTTTACCTGGTTAGGATGGTCCGAACGCCCCGTTGCCATAATAATATCTTCTCGAGCATCTATGGCATGGTTGTAACGAATTTCAGGATCTGGATTTGCCATGGCAAAAACGATAGGATCCTTAGCCATGCTTCGTATCATATCCTGAGATACAATATCTGCAACAGAAAGTCCCACAAAAACATCGGCGTCTTTCATGGCTTCATCCAATGAATCTATTTTACGAGCAGTCGCAAACTCTTCTTTTTCTTTTGAAAGCACCTCTCGATCTAAGCGAATGACTCCTTTACTATCAAGCATGACGATATTTTCGCCGCGAGCGCCAAAAGCCTTGTACAAGCGAGTACAAGAGACCGCTGCTGCTCCGGCACCACTAATTACTATACGGACATCTTCAA
The DNA here is from genome assembly GCA_047630395.1 of Dokdonia sp. Lineage (GTDB taxonomy): Bacteria > Bacteroidota > Bacteroidia > Flavobacteriales > Flavobacteriaceae > Dokdonia. The sequence goes on along the minus strand of JBLHXM010000049.1, from coordinate 10,658 downwards.
TCTTTTTTTCTGCAATTTCCAAAGCATTGAGCAAGGCAGCAGCACTTATAATGGCCGTCCCATGCTGGTCATCATGCATCACCGGGATATCCAATTCTTCTTTCAGTCGGCGCTCGATTTCAAAAGCAGCCGGCGCACTAATATCTTCTAAATTGATCCCTCCAAAAGTGGGTGCAATATTCTTCACTGTTTCAACAAAAGCATCTACGTCTTTTGTATTTACCTCGATATCAAAAACATCAATTCCAGCAAAAATTTTAAAAAGCAATCCCTTTCCTTCCATTACTGGCTTGGAGGCTTCAGGACCTATATCTCCTAGTCCCAAGACAGCCGTACCATTGGTTATAACCGCTACAAGATTTCCTTTTGCCGTATACTTATATACGTTCTCTACATTCTTAGCTATTTCCAAACAAGGCTCTGCAACCCCCGGAGAATACGCCAAGGCTAAATCTCTCTGAGATGCATATTTTTTTGTAGGAACAACTTCTATCTTCCCAGGCCTAGGCTTGGCGTGATAGAGTAAAGCTTGGAGTCGTTTTTTATTATTCATATGTTGGAGGTATTCTGGTATTAACTGACAAAAATAACATTTTCAAAGCGCTCTTTCGTTTCTAAATTCATAAAAATGATACTAGGTGATTTTCAGTAGCTGATTCAGTAAATCGACATTCTGTGGCAGGCGTCCTACTTCTTGTAATTTGATAGCAGCCAAGGCCAAGGCTATTTTAAGGCAACGCTCCACCTCAAAGTCATTGGCATACGCAAACAAAAATCCACTCCAAAAGGCATCACCCGCTCCGGTGGCATCTAAAACCTGTTTTACATATACTGCAGGGAGCTTTATTTTTGAATGCTCAGCACCTGTTTTTTCTGCTTTTCGCGAAAGCGTAACCCCTTCACTTCCCATTGTAAGACACACCAAATCTACTTTGAGATGATCGTGAAAAAAGGTGAAGATTTCATCATGAGTAAGCCGTTGATCAAACAGCCGCTCCATATCATCCTCACTGATTTTAATGAGCGGATTATACTGACAGTATTTTTTTATAGCACCCATCGCCTTTCTTCTATCAGGCCAAACACGTGGAGAATAATTGATATCTATACTCAACACACAACCTAGGTCGTGCGCTTCTTTGGCTTTGGCCAAAATGGTATTGCGTGCAGGATTTTTACTCATTGCAAAGGCCGTAGTATGAAATATTTTTGTTTGCTCGAGCAGTGTTGTGGGAATCTGGTTTTCTGTAATCATCATATCTGCGTGGCGATACGGAATAAAATCTGGTGTGCCTGACGTTTTAGAAACAAAAATCACAGAAGTAGGCTTTACATCATCGACACGCACATGGGCCATGCTCACCCTATTCTCCGCTAATTGTTCTTTGATATAATCTCCAAAACCATCATTCCCAATCGTACTTACAAGACGCACTTCCATGCCTAGGCGCGCCATGTTCATCGCTACATTCGCGGGGCTACCCCCTAAGAAACGATGGTAATCTTTCGTACTTTCTATACAGGCATTCATCTGATGCCCAATGCAATCGATCAGGATTTCCCCGACACAACATATATCTATTGATCTCTTCACGTCAACAAGGTATTATTATTTAATGATTGCTGAACCAAAACGGCGGCAGCAGCACTCCATGCACAAAAGGAAACCCCATTGGGGGCTCCTGTTTCCGAATTGAAGTTTTCGTAAAAACTCCAATTTTCTTTTTCATTCTGAGTATGTATTTTGGCGAGGACGTCACTTGCTAGATCGAGTTTTCCTGAAGTGATTAAACCTAAACCATAAAAGCCATTGACCATTTGCCAAGCACCTCCATTATGGAACTCATACGGATAGTTTCTAAACTCGTATTTACAGTTATTTACTAAATCTTGCCAAGCTCTATCCTTCTCTGTAATGACTGGCCAAAAGGCAGGCACAAGATGCACATCTACAGAAGCCCTAACAGATTCTGCATAAACAATGACCTGTGAACGATCGGAAGTAGTCCCGATTCCTAAAAGTAATGAAAGACTATTAGCAAAAGCATCAAACTGGGTTTGATATCCTGCCGGTTCAAGGGACGCCACCCAATAAGGCGTTGGCGCCAAGCCTTCAAAAGCCTTTGGATGATACGGGTTGAGATTTTCCGTGTTCTGCTTATAATTAGCAGTTATTTTTTTTTCAATGCGTGTTGCTTTTTCGCGCAAAGCGACATCCTCTTCAAAATGCAAGTAGCATCTAATCCCCCAAAGTCTCAGCAACTGATCATAGAGTATAAATCCCTGGGTAGGGTATTCATCGGCCCAGTTGCCGCTGCGAGGGACGTTCATAAGATCGCCATCATTGTATTCCCAACTATGCTGCAACTCCAATCCCTTTTTAATATGTGATTGATAGGTCTTAAAGAAGTTCGTATCTCCTGTTTTATAGGCGTATTGACATACCCCAATAATATACCATGCAACCGTATCCACACGCCCTGCCAAACCTCCAAAACTTATAGAAGGAACATCGCCGTCAAAATATACATTGGAAGGAATCATGCCGCGTTCGTGCTGATTATCGGCAAGAGTGATCAGTGTCTGCTTCATTGCTTCTACCAGTATAGCATCCCCATCAAGCAATCCCGCAAGACCACAAATTACGGCATCTCTCGCCCAGACACGTTGATAGTTAGCAATATCCTTTGCACTCGCCAAAAAACCACGTTCTGTAGCCACGTTGTTTAAAAGGTCGATCGCTTTATCATAAGGAGTCATAGAAATATTTCATTTACAGATTACGAACCAAACAATTCATCAGGGTCCATTAATGCATCTAATTGCTTACGAAGTTCGGTATTCAAAATGGATAATCCGTACTGGTAACTCCCATTCATCCATCCAAAACCACTGGTGGTGATATAGTCGAATTCTGTACCTACGTTACCATATTCCGCAAACACTTTATGTGTTGCTGAGACCACATCATATTTTTCGGGAATCACACCATTATAATCTACGGCGTTACGGGTAATCATCCACAACCATCGGTAGACCAATTCTTGTAGTTCATCTTCACAACCGTGAATTTTCAATCCTTTCCATATCATCATTTGATGCGGCGCCCATCCATTGGGGTAATCCCACTGACGTTGCACGGCACCTTCTGGCACCTTCGCAGCCATGGCTAGGGAACTTCCTGCAATTCCTCCTTTTTCTTTTAGATCGCGCATCAAACTTTTGACTGTTTGAGGCACTCTCTTAGTAGGTACTATACCGGCCCATAACGGAAGGTAATTCGAAGCACTTTCAAAATTTGTTTGTTTTCCAGTTATAAAATTATAATCAAAATATTGTCCAGCGTCTTCGTTCCACATGAGGGAGTTCATCAACTGAGACCTCTCTCTAGCAACGGTGTGCCAGTATGTGCTATTATACCCATCAAATTCTCCGTCAAAATACGTGTCGGTGAGGTACGCAAAATCAATCTCATATTTATAAAGCAGACTATTAATATCCACCGTATTCAAGTGGGCACAAATGTTATCCAGTCGCCAGCTCGTATCGTGACCACTTTCACGCAAACTTCGATCGTGGGTAAAGTAACTATCGAGTTCTGGTTCCACAATTTCTCCTGCTTGGTATTTAGAAATATAATCTCCCAAAGGAAGAGAGGATGCTTTCGCGAAAGCAGCAAGCACATCATCAAAATGGCCCTCCTCCGTTTCTGGTGGAATCCCGATGCCCTGTGCGTAATATCGATTGAGGCCATTCTCTGTCAAACGCTGTCCTTGTTCCATCCATACAGTTTTGTACTCTTGAATAGCGATCGTCAAGACACTCGTCAACCATTCTTTTCCCACGGAAGGATCTGCCTCAAACACTTCTCTTATGAATGACGTCAAAAAAGGAGGCTGCGTTCGAGTGAGATAGTAGGAGCGATTGGCATTTAATATTTTTCCATAATGCTCAATTTGATAGCAGAAGTTGTCCACCATGCCTTTGGCTAAATCGATGCGACCGTCTATTAAAAGTCCAACACCTTCAAAGTAGCTATCCCAACCATACATTTCATTGAAACGGCCTCCGGGCACTACGAAAGGCACCCCTTTTTGATCATGAATAGCCAAGGCCAAAATACCCGGGGTATCATTAATCGATTTAACATATGCTGGGGAGATAACTTCTGGAAGTACTACGACTTCGAGTTCAGGAAAATCAGTTTTTAGCCCTTGGAAGTAGGCAATTCCTTCGAGATCTGAGGCCGGCACATACATACGTTGTACGATATCTGTCGCTTTCTCATCTTTAAGTATAAGAGCGATCCCTTCTTTATCAATAGTTCGTGTAAGATCATCCCAAAAATAATCTCGGATCATTCTTGAAATACGTGTCGTAGGAGCTTCTTCAATCTTTGAAAGCGGTATAACCGCTTCCGTTTTATTGAGTGCCTTTTCTAGAGCGAGTTCTTGTAGGAAGTTTGATAACTGATAGGTGCCATGAATGGTATGCATACTACCATTCTCTAGAAGAATATCGAAGGATTTTGGGCCTAGATCTTCTATGGTAATTTTTTTATCCCCGTCTGTATCTTCTTGAGCAAGCAATTTTGCCAAGGTTTGTTGTATGTTACCCTTGAATTTCATTTTTCTTCCTTAGCGTATTAAATTTCCAAACAGCGATTAGCAATAATGTCATCGGAATTAGTGAGGCATAGAAAGCAGTAGATCCATCAAAAAATTCAAATACATTGCCTGTGATAATTGAACCTAAGGTTCCTCCTAACGCTGAAAAAACCACAATAAGTCCAGACATACTGCTATGCGCATGTTTAGGCAACGAGCTTAAAATAACAGAATTAATAGTAGGATAAATAGGTGCCAAAAAAATACCCATAAGAGGGAATATATAGGCCACAATAGGCGCACCCAACCAAGATACTTCCTCTCCCATTTCGACTCCGTTGGCAAGGGGAAGAGAAATTAAAACCATAATTCCGGCTCCTAACAAACAAAATACAACAAGTTTAAACCAGTGCACATACTTTAGCGCAACGCCAGAAGCAAATCTTCCAAGTGCGAAAGCACCTGCCAATACTGCTCCTGCTTGAGCACTCATTCTGGCCGGCGCATTGATTATTTCTTTATAAAAAGTTGGAGTCCATGTTTGGAAGCTCTGCTCTATCAATACGAAAAGAAAAACACTAACAACAAAAACGAGTACTAATGGCAGAGCTATAAGTTTAAGCATTGCTACAAAGTCATCCTTGGGTGATGCTTTTTCCAATCTTGCAGGACCCTCATCTAATGTAGTAAGAGACAATAGTATAAGTGCCAAAAATGAAAAACCTGACAAGAGGTAGTAAAAATTCAACCAGAAATCTGATTTAGGATCCACGTCATCAATAAACAAGCTAAATATCACATTACCAATTAAAACTCCTATCATAAATATACCTTCAAGAGAAGACATAAAACTAGAATGTTCTTGGGTGTCATTTGTTATTAACCCTATTGTAGCGAATACAGTTACTTTTATTAGAGCAAAAGAGACGCCCACTACTAAAAATAATAATTTAAAATACCAGAATTCATTGGTAAATGGCATCACCAAACAAGCCACTCCAACCAGCAGTAGACCAAGTTGCATTGATTTTTTAAGTCCAAACTTGGGAAGTTGAGAAGCAATAAAAAAAGACACTATAGCGATGGGAAGGTCCTTAAAGCCCTCTAAAACACTCGCAACATCCTTTGTGATTTCATAATTACGTTGAACTTGAAGAATTACAATCCCTACACTATTCAAGAGAATTGCAAAGACAAAATAATTGAGATACAGTGATAATTTTACGCCTACATGTTTCATAAAAAAGGTATTAAAAGTCGAAAGCACCGACGTGAGTCAGTGCTTTCAGTTGGGTATTAACCACTTACTAAAATCCGATGTCTATTCGCTAAAAAAATGAAAAGCAAACAGATAGGATCTCGTAAAAATTGAACTAAACCGATCACTCTTAAAGTCTCGCATTTAGTGTATAATTGAATAGCGCTCTTAGCCAACGCATTATTTACAAATATGCCCTTTGACAAGGCTCCAAGATAGGAATTACATTTCATAAAATGTCATTTTTCAAAAGTCTCTTTTCCTACAAACTGATTCTTTCGTCGTCTCTAACCCCCTCCAAATTACAGCTGTACTGACTTTGATACTGATTTTGTTAATCGCAAGGCAAGTACTGCCGCGATGATAAAGAAAACACCTCCAAACAGGATGGCATTTACAGCATCATTGTTTAGTACATTTTTAATTATTGGACCAAAGGTTACCGTTTGAATAAGCATAGGTATCACAATCATCATATTCACAATGCCCATATACACTCCACGCTTTTCATGAGGAATAACCTTAGATACCATCGCATAAGGAATTCCCATCATGGCTGCCCATCCAATTCCAAAGAATATCATTGGAATCAATAAAGTATATTCATTGTGTATAAATGGCATACTCAACATCGCAATCCCTGCAAACACCAAACTCACAACATATACATTACGAGATCCATACTTCTTTGCAAACGGTACTAAAGCCAATGCAACAATCATAGTGACAAAATTATAGGTACCATTCATAAGACCCGTTTGAGCTAAAGCCTGTTCTGAAATTTGCATATAGTCCTGTGCAAAAGTGGTATCTACTGTACTTATAGATTCTCCAGCTTTGCAGGCTTCGATAATACCATCATACTTTTCTATATCGGCATTCGTCTGTCCCAAAAGACTCGTTCGCAGCATAGGCGTAATGAATTGCCAGTACACAAATAACGCATACCATTGAAAGAAATATACAGCAGCTAGTTTCCACATCATTTTGGGCATTCCACCAATAGCATCGGCAGATTCTATAAAAGGTCCCAGAGCATCTCCAAGTTTCTTCACAGCTTTATTACCAGAGTTCTGCTTGATCTGTCGATATAGAAAATACAGCCATACCAGTGCAATGACTAAAATAATAATTACTAAAAGATTGATGTTTTCAAATAAGCTTGGAAAAAGGTAGCCCAACCCAAACCCTATGGCCAGAGGCAATGCCAAAATCATAAAAAGAACACTGACGATTTGAATTAGGGGGTGTGGCGTTTCTTTCTGATACGTATCGATTTCAACCCGTTCTTCTTCAGTGGGGGGAATCTCTGGTGTTTTCCAAACGGACCATAATACCGTTCCTATAGACGCAATCGCACCTAGGAAAAAGGAATAATACACCCAAGTAGGAATCGCCGAAACCGTTACGTCACACAAGCTTGTTGTATCTGAAGGGTCGACACTAAAGAGATGTTGAAAGATGAGTAGCGAAAAATTGGCTATCGTAATTCCTGCTCCTACAAAAAGAGCCTGCATTTGATATCCATAGGTAAGCTGATCGTCATTTAATTTATCCCCTACAAAAGCTCTATATGGCTCCATTGCTGTATTATTTCCAGCATCTAGTATCCATAATAAACCAACAGCAAACCATAGGCTTGGACTGAAGGGAAATGCCAATAAACACAAACTTCCAAGTATAGCGCCAATCATGAAGAAAGGCTTTCGTCTTCCCCCCCATTTTGGGATCCATGTTTTATCACTAATTGCTCCAATAATAGGTTGAATTAACAAGCCTGTAACTGGGCCTGCTAAATTTAACAATGGCAACTCAGCATGATCTGCACCTAAAAAAGAAAAAATAGGATTAACGGCCGTTTGTTGAAGTCCAAAACTGAATTGAATTCCAAAGAATCCAACATTCATGTTCCAAATTTGCCAAAAAGAAAGTTTAGGTTTCGTAAACTTCATGGAGTCTCAAGTTTTATGAAAGGTAATGATTGCTCAATTTCGCTATAGTAATATCCGTAATTTTTATGAAAACTGCCCCAAAAGTGGCGATTAAGCAACGCAAACGTTTTCGTAAAACACACCTTAATACGCTCATGATCTTAGAAAATATCCTTCATACTGGAAGCGGAGACATCCCGCGAACTCTTATGCGACTTTCGCCATGGAAGTACATTCTACTTCACTATAGATGTACAAAGTAGTTTTGAGAACTCAAAGCAATGACTAACTACTCTTTTAAAAATTGAATATTGCGCTGTAATCCTGTAAACTTGGTTCGTTTCACGGCAGACTTTTGAAAGATCTCTGAAAACACTTCTTGGGTAATTTCTTCCCAGTCTTTCTTTGAGAAATCTAACAATCTTGGGTCTGGATTGAATAAAGGTTCTTGATGGGATTTACTAAAACGATTCCAAGGACAAACATCTTGGCAAATATCACAGCCAAAGGCCCAGTCATCTAAGGTCCCTTTCGCAGAAGCGGGCAACGCCTCTTTCAATTCTATGGTATAATAACTAATGCATTTGCTGCCATCCACTTTATAGGGTTCCACAATCGCTTGTGTAGGACAGGCATCGATACAGGCGGTACAACTTCCGCAGTGGTCGGTAACCGGCCTATCGTATTCCAGGTCCAAGTCTACAATCAATTCTGCAATAAAGTAAAAAGAACCTGCTTTTTTAGAAAGCACATTAGAGTGTTTTCCCATCCAGCCAAGTCCACTTTTGACGGCCCAAGCTTTATCAAGTACTGGCGCACTATCGACAAAAGCGCGTCCCTGCACATCTCCAATCTCTGATCGCAGCGTATTCAAAAACTCCTTTAGCTTGTCTTTAATTACAAAATGATAATCCCGCCCATAGGCATACTTCGAAATCTTATAACTGTCTTCCCGTTGGAATTCGGTGGGATAATAATTGAAGAGTAGGGAAATGACACTTTTGGATCCTTCCACGAGTTTGGTGGGATCCAACCGCATATCGAAATGGTTTTCCATATACTGCATTTGCCCATGCCTTTGCTCCTTTAGCCACTTTTCCAAACGAGGCGCCTCTTCTTCCAAAAAACCAGCTTTCGAAATCCCACAGGACATAAACCCGAGACGCTTGGCCTCTGCTTTAATGAGTTCGGTATGTTTGGTGCGGTTTTCGATCATGTACGTGGAATGAACGTCAAGATAGCGTTTTGTGGTTTTAAAGTAATCAAAGGTTTGATTTCAATAGGCGTACTCTTAGAGGTAATGGTATAGCGCCTCACTACTTCAGTGACGGCTAAAACCATCTCGTACATGGCAAAATTATTTCCAATACACATTCGTGGTCCCGCACCAAAAGGAAAATACGCTGGATGCTTCATCCCTGCATTATCTGCAAATCGGTCGGGATCGAAGGCCTCTGGATGTTCCCAATACTCTTTGTGTTTATGTATTTCAATAATGGAAAACAGTACATTGGAGCCTTTGGGGATTTCCATACCGTCAAAAGTATCTCCTTCATAATTCACTCGATCTATAAAATAAGCGGGCGGGTACAAGCGCATAGATTCCTCTATAACCTGTTTGGCATAGGTCTGTGATTTTATAAATGTTAGTATATCAGCTTCTGAAGGAAGCCCTTCACCCATCACAGGGTCATTTTCAATCTCTCTAAACAACCGCTCTTGAACTTCCGGATGCCTGGCCAACAGTTCCATCGTAAATGTGAGTGAATTCGACGTTGTTTCATGTCCGGCAACAAACAAAATCAGGATCTCATCAAGCAACTGTTCTTCATCCATTCCACTGCCATCCTCATATCGAGCATCGAGCAGCATATCCAGTAAATCATCATGACGTATGTTACTTTGACGGCGCTCGTGTACAAGACCTCTCAAAATCTCCCGTCCTTCTTGGACCATCGCTATATGTTTCTTTACAGGGCCTCCATATTTAAAGTATAGCTTCTTAAAGGGCTGCCGTAATTCACGCACTAACATCGTTTGAGCAGCCTCGGTAATGTGCTGCAACCGATTGATGAGTTTAGGGTCAATATCCGAACTAAACAAGGCTTTTACTACGGTTTGAAAAGCGAGATCATTAAAGATCGGAAAGATATCGATGGGAGCGTTGGTCTCAATTCTTTGCAATTCGATTTGAATCGCGTCCAATACTTTGTCTAAAAGATTAACTAACGTCTTTTTATGAAATGCTGGCTGAATGAGTTTGCGCTGTGTTTTCCATGTATCTCCTTCAACCGTTAGAAGACCCTGACCAACATACTTTGCTAGTTGCTTGGTTTGTATATCCGACTTATGATAATTTCGCTGGTTTTTTTGAAGGGCATGGATAGCAAAACCAGGATTTCTAGAAAACACTACCGTCTGGCCAAAACCTAGTTTTAAACGAAACGTATCCCCTTTCTCCTGAAAATTTGCCTGATGAAACGGCAAAGGGTTCTTTAAAATACGCTTGGCGTTTTTAATAAATCTAAGAAAAGGAACGGTAGGGATTTGCCGCTGTTGCATAAACGTTTAGAGATAATAGCATTTAATTAATTGTTTTTACTTTTTTAGAAAATCAGGTACACAAAAACATTCTCTCTAAAACAGTCCTCCTTGGGTGGGTCCTTTTACGATTCCCAGATGTGTATACGCAGCTTCAGTTACTTCTCGTCCACGGGGCGTCCGCATAATAAATCCTTGTTGAATCAAAAAGGGTTCATACACTTCTTCGATGGTTTCGGAGCTTTCTGAAACGGCTGTAGCCAAGGTTGAGATTCCTACTGGGCCGCCTTTAAACTTCTCAATAATCGTTCTCAAAATCCT
>JBLHXM010000048.1:0-24896 GCA_047630395.1 Dokdonia sp. | reverse complement strand
CCAGTGGCCGCATTTAGTATGTGAAATTTAATAGAGTAAAGGCTATGAGTTTGCGATTTGATATGCCTCAAACCATTCTGAGAATTGTTTCTTTTTTCGCCTGGAGACGGGAACCTGTACATCATTGGTAAGTACTGCTGAAATACCATTGGTCTTCATGATATGTACACTATTTAGAATATGGGAGCGATGGCACCTATAGAACCCTTTGGAGTCAAGTAATACTTCCATATCACTGAGCGTCTTTGTTACCAGTTTTTTTGTCGCATTCTTTAAATGTATATAGCTGTAGTTTCTGTCCCCTTCGATATGAACGATGTCCTTTAAAACCAACTTCAAAGCACCCTCTTGTGTTTTTAAGATCAACATATGATCAGCTACATTGGCAGTACTACTGTTGCGCAAGGCCAACACCATATTTTCTTTTTGCGGCTTATTTCTAGTGTGATTTTTGAATCGCTTGATGGCTTTTTTCAACTCACCTAGATCAATAGGTTTCAGCAAGTAATCCAATGCATTAAAACGAATAGCCCTAATTGCATAATGACTATAGGAAGTTATAAAGATGACTTGAAAATCAATGTCAGATAATTGAGCTAACATTTCAAAACCAGTCATATCAGCCATTTCAACATCGAGAAAAACAAGTTCAGGATTGTAGGATGCGATTTTTTGCAATCCTTGTCGCCCGCTATTTGCAGTAGATAGTAGCTCAATCTCCGGAAAATATTGATGCAACTTGTCTTGAAGTAGTTCCAAGATAAAAGGGTCATCATCAATGATCAGGCACTTAATCGTATCTGGAGACATAGCTTAGGGTCTTAATTCCTTAAAGATAGGTGTAATTAACTCTTCTAATGTATAAGGCTTCGGGATATAATTATCCATTCCAGCATCATAACAACTATCAATTTCCGTCTTCAACAAACTGGCGGTCATAGCAATAATGGGAATATTTACTATTCTTGCTTCTTTGTTTTCAATCTCACGAATTCTTTTAGTTGCTTCAAAACCGTTCATTTCTGGCATTTGTACATCCATGAGAATCACATCATAGGTATTGGTAGTAAACTGTTCGACCGCTAAAAAGCCATTTTCAACAGTGTCGATGGTAATATTGTTGATATAATAGGACAGATCATCTTGTGCAATCATTTGATTAAACGGATTGTCTTCTGCAATAAGAATACGAATCCCATCCAAAGATTTTGCCATGGTTATTAGAGCTTCCTCCGAAATAAGGTTTGCGCCTACAGCGTTTGTATCGGCAATGATCAAAGGCAGCGCTACATAAAAAGTACTTCCAGTTCCCTCGGTGCTCTCTAACCAAATACGTCCGTGCTGTAATTCCACTAGCTGTTGGGATATACTGAGACCAAGTCCTGTGCCTCCATAATAGCGAGTTGTCGATTCTTTAGCTTGTTCAAAGGCTTCAAAAATAGTTGACTTTGCATTTTCAGGAATTCCAATTCCTGTATCACTTACGTGAAATTGCAGCTGTTCATTCTCTACATACAATGAGATATTAACCGTTCCCTTTTCCGTAAACTTGATCGCATTCCCCAAAAGATTGATCAAAATCTGATTCAGCCGCGTAGGGTCTCCCATCACAAGTGTAGGAACATCATCTACCACCTGATGAGATAAGGTCAATCCTTTTTCTTCTGCCTTGTATTTTAGAATCTGTATCACATTTGCGATCACCTGTCTAGGGTTCACTGGGATGGACTCAATTTCTAATTTACCCGCTTCAATCTTAGATAGATCTAAAACATCATTGAGAATCACTACCAAATTATCCGAACTCGTCTGCATCGCATTGAGATAGATATCTTGCGTCTGAGGGTGATCGCTTCGTTTCAATATTTTGGTCATACCAGAAATAGCATGCATGGGGGTTCGTATTTCATGACTCATATTAGCAAGAAATTGCTCCTTGTACTTCTCAGATTGTTCTACTTTTTTCTTTTGTTCTTCGATGATCGCCTTCTGTTGTCGGGCCACTTTGAGGCGATTAAAAATAACATAAGCTAATACAGAGATTAAAAATAGTGCCACACCGATGGCTATTGATATGTTTCGCTGTGCATCTATTTTCTGAGTTGCTATTGCGATTTCATTTTCATTTTCAATATCATCAATCACCTTTTTCTTGTCATAGTCAGCTTGGACCTGTACTTCAATTAATGCTCTTTGATTTTCTTTACTATTCAAGCTATCTCCCATCTGATGAAATAGTTCATTCATTTCTAAAGCCTTTTTGTAGCTTCCGATAGCTTTGTAGCTCCTTTGAAGGTTCCCCGAAGACACCCGTATATTGCTGATGTCCTTAGTGTTTTGGTGAAAAATTAATGCTTCTTTGCTGATAGCGATTCCCTCAGTGTGTTTTCCTTGCGCCATCAAAATAAGTCCAATTACATCCTTTGCGGCGGCAATATGATTTTCATTTTTAATTTCTCTGGATAATTTTAGACCTTTAGTCGCGTATTCTAATGCACTTTCTAGGTTGCCTTCATCAAAATACATACGCGCCATATTCTGAGAAAGCCCCGCGATGTATGGAATATTTCCTGATTCTTCGAAAAACCCCAAAGCTCTCTCTAAATATTCTAATGCTTTTTTATTATTTCCTTGACTCGCATAAATACCTCCTAAATTAGATAAGGCACCAGACATAAGTGTTTTGTTTCCAATTTCTTCAAAATAGGCTAGGTTTAAAAGAATAAGTGCGAGAGCTTCGTCTAGGTTTCCCTGTCGTAAATAAATTTGAGCCATTGAAGATTGTACTTTAACCACATTATATGTACTGTTAAGTTCTTCAAATGTTTTTTTTGATCGATTTAGATATTCAAACCCCTTAGGAAAATCACCCTTCATTACATAGTTTTCTCCAATTGCTGTTAAACTTTTACCTATAGATTCGGTATCACCTATCTCTTCGCTAAGTTTTAATATTTGCACATGGTACTCAAGCACTTTTTCTACTTCACCCTTAGCCTTGAATACTCGAGCGATATTACCTAAGGTATTTATTTCGGCTTTTTTGTTGCCAATCTCTTCAGAAATTGCCAAGGCAGTACTAAGAACATCCATGGCTTTACCGGGATCTCCTTGTAAAAGGTAGGCGTCCCCTTGCACATTTAAAGCGTGCACTTGAAACTCTTTATTTTTGACTTTGATTGCAAAATCATATTGCTCCTGCGCATAATAAAAAGCGCTATCTGGATTCTTAAACCGGAAACCCTCCAAAGCGATCCGATGAATAGCATGTAAACGAGTGGTGTCTGCTTGAGATTGGTCATTCCAAATGCCCATCAAAGAATCTTGTTCAACTTTTGAAAATGATTGCGCATTAGCGCTTAAGAAAGCTCCAAGAATTGAAACTGCCAATAATAAGTACTTCGTTTTCATTGGATTGGTTGTTAGAAATTTTCTTTCAATATTAATTCTACGGCATCAAGTGCTAATCTAAGTTTAATAAGAATATTCTCTACTAAGGAACATAAATCAATGTATGGCATTGTTTGATATTCATGCTCTAATCTTCGAATGGGTTGAACGATGTCTTTGATTCCAAAAAACTGTAATTGCGGACTCATTTGATGGAGTATTTGACGTACCATCTTTCTATCTTCTGCATGTAAACGCTCGGTTAAACTTTCAATTCGTTCTGGAATAAGCTGTTGAAATTGGCGCAAGTATTTATAAGCGACGCGCTTATCTCCTCTTGCTATTTGGATTAATTCTTGGGGATCTATGACAGTCGTATTCCATTGTAAGTTCATTCATTAAGTGATTTAGGGGATTTAATACCAATTATTTTCCCAAGGTACACTTAAATGATAAACAGCAAAGAGAGATTGTCCTAACGGTTGATTTAACGGTAATTGACCGTTAAATCAACTGAAATACCGTAAGATCAATCCTATAATAAGTTCACACATCTAGTTTTAAAATGGATTTCGGCACAGAAAAAACATGGTTCTACCCCAACCACCCGTCACGATCTAAACTTCGATACTGGATCGCTTCAGAAATATGATTTCCAAGTACTTCAGGGGCACCTTCTAGGTCGGCAATGGTTCTAGAGACTTTCAAAATACGATCATAAGCTCTCGCCGAAAGATTCAAGCGCTCCATGGCTGTTTTAAGTAGTTCTTTGGAAGCTGCGTCTAGTGCACAGTACTTACGTATTTGCTTCACGTTCATTTGTGCGTTATAGTTGGTGGCTAAGCTTTCGCGAAAGCGTTCCGTTTGAAATTCTCGCGCTTTGGTCACTCGTTCTCGGATCTTCACACTGGATTCTGCTTTGGTCTCATCACTCAACTTCTCAAAGGGAACCGGGGTTACTTCAATATGAATATCGATACGATCTAATAGCGGCCCACTCACCTTACTCAAATACCGTTGCATTTCCTGAGGCGAACTACTCACCGGAGCGCTTGGGTCATTAAAATATCCTCCCGGACTTGGGTTCATACTGGCTACCAACATAAAACTGGAAGGATACGTTACTGTAAAACGAGCCCGAGAAATGGTCACTTCTCGATCTTCGAGAGGTTGACGCATCACTTCCAGCACAGAGCGTTTAAACTCTGGTAATTCATCCAAAAAAAGTACGCCATTGTGGGATAAGGAGATTTCTCCGGGTTGTGGATAGGCACCGCCGCCCACTAAAGCCACATCTGATATCGTATGGTGTGGTGCTCGAAAAGGCCGCTGACTCATCAATCCCTGATGCGCTTTGACTCTTCCTACAACACTGTGAATCTTAGTGGTCTCTAATGCTTCTCTCAAAGACATGGGTGGCAGTATACTAGGCAGCCGTTTGCTCAGCATGGTCTTCCCACTTCCTGGAGGGCCGATGAGAATAATATTATGCCCGCCAGCAGCGGCAATTTCCATACATCTTTTAATAGATTCTTGCCCCTTCACATCTGCAAAATCAAATTCGGGATGCTCTAGATTTGTATAAAATTCTTTCCGTGTATCGATCACCGTTTGGGTTAACGGTTTTTTATCCCTAAAAAAAGCAATAACCTCACTGATGTTTTCAACGCCATATACCGTCAAACCATCAACAATGGCCGCTTCTTTGGCATTTTGAATGGGCAGAATAAATCCTTTAAAATTTTCTTCTCTCGCTTTAATTGCAATGGGTAATGCTCCTTTGAGCGGTTGAAGCCCCCCATCGAGGGAAAGTTCGCCCATAATCATATATTGATCCACTTCAGGACCTTTCAACTGTCCAGTAGCAATGAGAATACCAATCGCAAGGGTCAAATCATAAGCAGAACCCTCTTTACGTAAATCGGCAGGAGACATATTGAGAATGATTTTCTTTCCCGGGATTTTATATCCGTTATTCTGTAAAGCAGCAGCGATACGAAAGTTACTTTCCTTGATCGCATTATCTGGTAAGCCTACCAAATGATACCCTACTCCTTTATCTACATTTACCTCCACCGTAATTGTAGTCGCGTCAACACCAAATACAGCGCTCCCAAAAACTTTTGTCAACATCCCTAGTGATCATTTTTGGGGAAAGTAAAAAGAATGATGCAACCAGAATAAGGTAGCTAAGGAAGATATATGAATGTTCGTGTATGATTACGTGAAAGCTTGTAAGGTATCAACGTTTAAAACCCAAGCTACAAATCACAATCTCTACCCCACCTCTAAAGGAAAATGGGATGTATACCCCAAAAAAGGGACGATTTTTATATAAATCGATTGAAAATAGGGGTATTTACCCCTTTCCTAAAAGCAACACCCCTCCTATCTTTACTCTAGTTAAAAACTACAATTTATTTAGGTTGATTTACACATTAAAAAACGGTTAGCCCGACTTCGTGAGTGTTAGAAAGTTATCCATTTTTTTAAGAATTTAGGGGTGAAAGGCATCCCGCTTTATGCGGGGTGTTTTTCTTTTTTAGAACCAGCCGCACTTTAATAAAAAATTATCGAATAATTAACTTTAATAGCATTTGGTTTGTTGCTTTAGTTAAGAACAAACAGGTATATTTACACAGCCTTAGTCATAAGGTTAGATAGCAACCTTAGGGTTGCTATCATAAATTTAGGGATGAAAGGCATCCTGCAATTTGCAGGATGTTTTTCTTTTTATAGCAATAAAAAAAATGCTCGCTTTGTATAAAACAAAGCGAGCATTTTTTTTTGCTTAGTCTTAAATGATATGCTATTTCTTCAATCGATTAAAACTAATCTCCGATTGGTGATACACCTTATGTGTTTGCTTTTTAAAATCGGTTGCTTTCGCTTCAAAAATATTATCCACATAAATTTGCGGATTCAAGTCGATCAACGGAAACCAGCTACTTTGAACTTGGATCATAACTTTATGACCTTTTTTAAAGGTATGAAGTATATCTTGCAACTTAATATTCACACTTTCAATTTTCCCAGCTTCGAAAGGCTCTGGCTTTTCAAAATCATTTCTAAAACGACCTCGCATCACTTCGCTGCGTACCATTTGTTGATATCCAGCCATTTGCATTCCTTCCTCAGTTTCTTCCGTATTAGGGACATCATCAGGGTAGACATCGATTAGCTTCACAATCCAATCGGCAGAGGTACCTGTAGTTTCCACCATTAGTCTCGCAAGCACTTCTCCTACTAGGGTCATATCTTCCTCAAGTACTGGCGTTTCATACACCAAAACATCATCCCGTTTTCCAGCAAAACGCTGGTCATCACTCATATACTTTCGCGGTGTAAACACCATCTTTTTCCCTTCAGCATATGGTACTGGGTTTGCCGGGTCGCTCACAAAGCTCTCGGCACCCTCTGATTTTGAAGGTGTCTCATTCAGTTGATTATTTGCACCTAAATAATAAGGTGTATTATCAAGGTTTGCCGGTGGCCATGTATCGAAAGATCTCCATGCCTTTGCTCCTGAATCAAAAATATGCGCCTCTGGAAGTCCCGTATCTCCGGTAGCATCTCCTTTAAGCCAGTGGTGGAAGAACTTAGTCTCTATTTCCTTTTGGAAATAATCAGAGATATCATCTCCAAAATATACATTACCAACCGCTTGACGCTTTTTAGAACGTGCCCAATCGCCGTGACTCCAAGGTCCAAAAACAACAGTATTATTATTGTCACTGCGACCTTCGATGTTCTTATAGGTTTCCCAAGGTCCATATAAATCTTCTGCATCATATAAACCACCTACCGTCATAACAGCGGGCTTGATATTCTCTAGATGTTGAATCAAGCCACGCGACCTCCAAAACTCATCATAATTAGGGTGTTCTTTTAGCTGCGTCCAAAACTCATTGGTCTCATCGTAATAAGCATCTAAGTTGGATAAAGGCCCTGTCTTTAAAAAGAAATCGAACTGATCATCACTCTTCAAATCCGGAAATGAATACCAAGACTCTTTTGTAGGTCCCTCCTTTTGATAACCAAAAACAGCCGTTGCTCTCCAATAACTTAATAAATAAGCACCATTGTGGTGAAAATCATCAAAGAAAAAATCTCCAATACACGCCTGCGGAGATGCCGCTTTCAACGCCGGATGTCCACTTAATAGGGAATACGTTGCATAAAAACCAGGATATGAAATTCCCCAAGTCCCTACATTACCGTTATTGTTTTCCACATTCTTTACCAGCCAATCGATCGTATCATAGGTATCGCTTGCCTCATCTATCTGAGTTCCCGTTTTATTAGGAATAAAGGCGCGCATATTATCATAGGCCCCCTCACTCATCCATCGACCTCTAACGTCTTGATAAACGACAATATAGCCTTCTTTCATCATATATTCATTAGGCCCAATCTTAGACCGGAATTGATCTTCACCATAAGGCCTGCAGCTGTAAGGCGTACGCAGCATCATAATAGGATAGGTCTTCGAAGTGTCCTTTGGTGAATACACGGTAGTATGGAGTTTTATACCATCACGCATGTCTATCGTAACTTCTTGCTTACTATAGTTTGCGGCTACATCATACGGGGTTTCTTGTGCTTTCGCGAAAGCGAAACAAAAAACAATTCCTGCAAAAATTAAAAATTTCTTCATCTAGTTGTTATTAAATTTTGTGATCCCTTCTTTCAGCCAAGTGGTGTATTCTTCGATGTCTGGAGTATATCCTACTGGTTTATTAAGCTTTTTCCCATCATGGTCTAACAATACATAAAAAGGCTGTGCATTCAAACCATAATTTTTTATTTGAAAATCACTCCATTTATTACCAATGGTCTTAATGCGTTTTCCAGTTGTTTTACTAATATATTGCTCTGATTCAGGCAATTCCTCAATTTTATCGGCATACAATGAAATAAGCACGACATCATTTGTGAGCAGGTTAAGAACTTTAGGGTCTGACCACACCCGCTCTTCCATACGACGGCAATTAATGCATGCAACACCCGTAAAATCTAATAATACGGTCTTATTTTCCGCTTTAGCGAAAGCCATACCCGCTTCATAATCAGTGAAAGATAGAAGGTCTAGTGGGCCAAGTTCAGCATGTTCTGGAATCTCTCCCAAAGCAGTTGCTAAGCCACCTCCTTTTGTGGAACCTACACCATAAGGAGATTCACTATAGTGCATCGGTGGTGGGAAACCGCTAATCAATTTTAATGGCGCACCCCAAAGTCCTGGAATTAAATAAACCACAAAGGAAAGGGTCAAAAGTCCGAACAATAACCTTCCTACAGAAATATGCTCTAAAGAACTATCATGAGGAAGTTTAATCGCCCCAAACAAGTATAGTACAAGGCCTATCATAACCGCTATAATAATTCCTAAAAACAATTCTCTCTCTAGAAAATGAGCATCCAAAACAAGATCTGCCTGACTTAAAAATTTAAAAGCAAGGGCCAATTCTAAAAATCCTAGAACAACTTTCACCGAATTCAACCATCCGCCAGATTTAGGTAAAGAGTTCATCCATGCTGGGAACATCGCAAAGAGTGCAAATGGAATCGCAATCGCTGAAGAGAAGCCTAACATCCCAATTACAGGAGCCAAGCCACCTTTTGATGCAGCTTGTACTAAGGTAGTTCCAACAATGGGTCCAGTACAGCTAAAAGAAACGATCGCCAAGGCTAACGCCATAAAGAAGATACCAATGATACCTCCACGGTCTGCTTGTTTATCCACTTTGTTTGCCCATGAATTAGGCAATTGAATTTCAAAAGCACCTAAAAATGATATTGCGAAAATGATAAGAATAACAAAGAAAATAAGGTTAAAAGCAACACTCGTCGACAACGCATTAAGAGCATCTGCTCCAAAAATTGCAACCGCCGAAAGCCCAAGCACAACATATATTAAAATAATACTAAGACCGTAGATAATCGCATTTCGAATACCCGCAGCTCTTGTTTTACTTTGCTTTGTAAAGAATCCCACAGTCATAGGAATCATAGGAAAAACACAAGGTGTGAGCAAAGCCACCAAACCTCCGCCAAAAGCAAGAAGAAAAATGGTCCACAAACCTTTGTCTTCACTAAAGTCTGAGTCCTCAGAATTAGCATCATCCTCATCTGGGTTCTTACTCTCAGTCACCTTAGCTTCTGCGCCATACGCCTCAAAATCCTTATAATCTTCATAGATCAAAGCGATATTTTTTGCCAAGTCATGCACCACATAAAACTCTTGCGGAATACAAACTTCTTTACAAACTTGGTATTTGATTACCGATTTTATAACTGTTGTAGCAGAGTTTTTTAAAGAAATTTTTTGAGATAATCGCGGACTATATCCATCTAGTAGCGTTTCATATTCGCCAAATATATCTGAGTATTGCTTGATCGTATCCGTCTCCTTTACAGTGCCCATTAATTCAAGGGTCTTCTCCATATTGAGATACTCAAAAGTGAAAGGAATTCCAGACGCAGAATAATGGCTGTAAATATGCCATCCATCTTCCACTTTCGCATCA
This sequence comes from Dokdonia sp., assembly GCA_047630395.1. Lineage (GTDB taxonomy): Bacteria > Bacteroidota > Bacteroidia > Flavobacteriales > Flavobacteriaceae > Dokdonia. The sequence continues at coordinate 14,979 of JBLHXM010000048.1, read as the reverse complement.
TAGTGCAATACGTACTCTGTCTCTGAAATTTTCTCTATTTCTCCGCCCCAAGACACAGGGTCATAGCGTTCCTGCTGCCCTCCAAAAACTTGAGCATTGGCTCCATTTGATAGGAATATAAATCCAAAGAACAGCAGTAGGATTTTAGTATATTTCATGCGTATGTGTAATTTTTAATAGTCGGTTTGTGGTTGGTTGTATTTTGTATCTATTGTCGGCGCGATGATCTATAATCCATACAATCTCATCGCCACTAAATAACAACCAAAGTTGTTCCTTCGCGATCAAAGATAACTTTTCATCTTTGAAATATTTACTCAATTTCTTTTTCCCTTTCATCCCTAGTGGATAAAAGGAATCGCCTTCTTTCCATTTGCGTATGTGCAAAGGAAATGTAAGACGGTCGGCATCTACTATTATTTCTTGGGAGCTCACGTTTTCAAGTGCAGCAACCGGATCAGCGCTCAGTTTGCCAAAATCTCCCATAACGTCGGTTTGCTCGGATGGCCAAGTATAGGTTTTTTGAATCTCCGTATCCAATGGGTATACTTCCAAGGTCGTTCTGTCTTTCAACAAACGGTGGGAATGTGAAAAAATTTGCTTCCCAGCCTGAGCCGTTCGCAAACCATATACATCTTCCCAGGCAGTAAAACCGTATTCTTTTAAAAGCACATACAATACCGCATTGGTTTCGGGGTGGTTCTCTAATTTCTCAAGATCAATACCCATACCCGATGGCCCCAATAAGGAGTCTATAGGAAATTGAAACTGTTGTCGTAATTGTACTGCATAAACTTTCAAAAGTGCAGCACTGTTTTGCAAATGTTCTTGCGTTTTTCCAAATCCTAAAAGCACCTTTGGTTGGGCTATCTCCCAGGCGGGTATCGCATGATGCCTTAGCTGATTGCGAACATAAGCATCAGAGGCGTTAGAGCGATCCTCTCGCCACTCTATTTGATGTGATTCTGCGTAGCTCAATATCTCCTTGCGCGTACAAAAGAGCAATGGGCGAACCACCTGTCCATTCTGTGCTGGTATTCCAAGGAGACCGTCTAGGCCCGTTCCGCGTCCCGTATTAATTAGAAACGTCTCGAGACTATCATTTTGATGGTGAGCAGTAAAGACAAAATCATATTTTTTTTGATCCATGAGCTCTTGAAACCACGTGTAGCGTAATTCTCTTGCCGCCATTTGGATGGAGATGGAGTGCGCTTTCGCGAAAGCGGACGTTTCAAAATTCTTTATATGGCAATCTACCTCCCAATCATGAGATATGCTTTGTATAAATTGGGCGTCGCCATCACTTTCTGTATCTCGTAGTTGAAAATTACAATGCGCAAAGCTAACATCGAGACCTGCCGCACGACATAAATGTGCCAGCACCATACTATCCAATCCGCCACTTATGGCAATGAGCAGTTTGGCAGTGGTTAACGCGCTACAATGTTCCTGGAGGTGATATTTAAATGCGTCTAGCATCTAGCTGTTGTGGTCTTACACACGACCTTTAAGGGCATTAAAAACCCAAGCATTTGCAAGAAATCCAATACCTACGGCAGCAAATCCCCAACCTGCAATCTCATAATATCTAAAGGCGCCCATGGCAATTAGACCAAGACCGACAATAACCATTATTAAAGTTGCCCAAGCGAGCACTGTATTTTTATTCATTCCCATAGTATCTTACTTTGTTAAAGGTCTCGTTCACAGCAAGACGCTGTTACACATTAATTTTATTGCACTTTTATTTTGAGAAAGCGACACCTACCTTTAACGATATAGCATCACAAATATCGGTTAAATTTGACAAATGGAGCAAGGGCAACCGCGGGGGTTTTCGTAAATTGCTGTCCTGATTGTTCAAGAGGTATCTTCTCTACATCACAAAAACTAAAAATTGCATGGATTTAAAGTTCAATAAAAACGAGGATCACAATAAATTACTTCTTTCTGATGTCAAACATCGCTTTGCCAAAGTAAAACTAGGCGGTGGCCAAAAACGCATTGATAAACATCACTCCAAAGGAAAGCTAACAGCCAGAGAACGTATCGACTACCTCGTAGATGACCCTAAGAAATGCATCGAAATTGGAGCCTTCGCTGGGGAAGGTATGTATGAAGAACACGGCGGATGTCCTAGTGGTGGAGTTGTCATAAAGATAGGTTATGTATCCGGCAAGCAATGTATTGTTGTCGCCAATGATGCGACGGTAAAAGCAGGAGCTTGGTTTCCAATTACCGGAAAGAAAAACCTGAGAGCCCAAGAAATATCCATTGAAAACAGGCTTCCAATCATATACCTCGTTGATAGTGCAGGTGTATATCTACCAATGCAAGATGAAATCTTCCCTGATAAGGAACATTTTGGACGCATTTTTAGAAACAATGCTGTAATGAGCAGTATGGGAATTACGCAAATATCGGCAGTTATGGGAAGTTGTGTCGCTGGAGGCGCCTACCTACCGATCATGAGCGATGAAGCGCTCATCGTGGACAAAACAGGCAGTATCTTCTTAGCAGGCAGCTATCTCGTAAAGGCCGCTATCGGAGAAAGTATAGACAATGAAACCTTGGGAGGCGCTACGACGCATTGTGAGATTAGCGGTGTGACGGATTACAAAGCAAAAGATGATAAAGACGCCCTAGATACTATTAAAAAATTAATGGATAAAATAGGAGATTATACCAAGGCAGGGTACAATCGTAAAGCGGCACTATCGCCTAAGGAAAACCCTAAAGATATCTACGGAATTTTGCCAGCATCAAGAGCCGAACAATATGATATGCGTGAAATCATCAAGCGGATCGTAGACGATTCTGAATTTGATGAATACAAAGAAGGATATGGACAAACCATATTGACCGGATATGCACGTATCGATGGCTGGGCAGTAGGTATTGTTGCCAATCAACGAAAACTGGTAAAGACCAAAAAAGGCGAAATGCAGTTTGGAGGTGTTATCTATTCTGATAGCGCCGATAAGGCAACGCGTTTCATCGCCAATTGCAATCAGAAGAAAATCCCGTTGGTATTCCTTCAGGATGTGACTGGTTTTATGGTAGGAAGTAAAAGCGAACATGGAGGCATTATTAAAGATGGCGCCAAAATGGTCAACGCTGTTTCTAATAGTGTGGTCCCTAAGTTTACCATTATCATTGGTAATTCCTACGGAGCTGGAAACTACGCTATGTGTGGAAAAGCCTATGATCCGAGACTGATTGCAGCGTGGCCAAGTGCAGAACTTGCGGTAATGAGTGGAAATTCGGCAGCCAAGGTATTGCTCCAAATTGAAACCGCTTCACTAAAGAAAAGAGGAAAAGAAATTACACCCGAAGTAGAGAAAGAATTATTCGATCGTATCAAAGCGCGCTATGACGAACAAATCTCTCCCTATTATGCAGCTTCCAGAATTTGGACCGATGCTATTATTGATCCGCTAGATACTAGAAAATGGATTTCTATGGGGATTGAAGCTGCCGATCATGCACCTATTGAGAAGGCCTTTAATTTGGGCGTGATTCAGGTGTAATTGAGAGATATTAATTTCAATGAAAAGGGTCATATAACAAGAATAAAAACAAACAAAACCCAATTTGGCTATCTAAAGAGGATGCAAAAATAAATCCATCGTAATAGCTATATTTGCAATCCCCTGAGCGGATCCGTTCTTTCGCGCAGGCCTTCACTAAAACTTACAAGCTACATGGCGACACAGAAAACAACGATAAAATATACACTCACGGACGAAGCACCAATGCTGGCAACGCATTCTTTTCTTCCTATCGTAAAACGTTTTACGCAATCTTCAAACATTGATATTGATCTGGAAGATATCTCTCTAGCGGGACGTATTATCGCAAATTTCCCAGAGCGCTTGACAGACGCTCAAAAGCAAACGGATACGCTTGGATCTCTTGGCTCTTTAGCCAAACTCCCAGAAGCCAATATTATTAAGCTTCCCAACATTAGTGCATCTGTACCTCAACTTATAGAGGCCATAAAAGAATTACAATCCCACGGGTTTGATATCCCAGATTTCCCAGAAGAACCAGAAACGACAGCGGAAATAGAATTGCGAAAGCGTTTCGCTAAAGTATTAGGAAGTGCTGTAAACCCTGTTTTACGTGAAGGGAACTCTGATCGCCGGGCACCAAAGCCCGTAAAACAATATGCTAAAAACAATCCCCACAGTATGGGAGCGTGGAGCGCAGATTCTAAAACGCATGTAGCCACCATGACTGCAGGTGATTTTAGACATAATGAAAAATCAGTTACGATCACCGAGGCTGGAAATGTGCGCATTGAACACGTAGATGCTACTGGAAATATCAACGTATTAAAGGCAGAGACGCCAGTACTTGCAGGAGAGATTATAGACGCAACGGCAATGAGTAAAAAGGCGTTAATCTCTTTCTTAGAGGCTCAAATCGCTGATGCTAAAGAAAAAAATGTACTGTTTTCATTGCATATGAAAGCTACGATGATGAAGGTCTCTGATCCTATCATTTTTGGACATGCGGTTCGTGTGTTCTTCAAAACAGTCTTTGACAAACACCGAAGTACACTGGACGCTTTAGGCGTAGACGTGAATAATGGTTTTGGGGATCTCCTTGGAAAAATTCAAGAACTACCCGCTGCAGAACGTGCAGCGATTGAAGCCGATATTGAAGCCTGCTATGCACACAGACCGGCAGTAGCGATGGTAAACTCTGATAAGGGGATTACCAACTTACACGTACCTAGTGATGTCATTATAGATGCCTCTATGCCTGCTATGATTCGTACCTCGGGTCAAATGTGGAATGCTGCGGGGGAACAACAAGATACCAAAGCTGTAATCCCAGATAGTAGCTATGCAGGAATTTACCAAGCGACCATTGACTTCTGTAGAGAACATGGTGCTTTTGATCCAACGACTATGGGTACTGTTCCTAATGTAGGGCTGATGGCACAAAAAGCCGAGGAGTATGGATCGCATGACAAGACCTTTGAACTAGCTTCAGATGGCATTGTTCGCGTAGTGGACGCTGCTGGAAATATATTGACTGAACACACTGTAGAAGCTGGTGATATCTGGAGAATGTGTCAAGTAAAAGATGCGCCAATTCAGGATTGGGTAAAGCTTGCCGTAAAAAGAGCAAGCGCCACAAAAACACCAACGATCTTTTGGCTAGATAGTGCACGTGCACATGATGCTGAGCTTATCGAAAAAGTAAATCTTTACCTAAAAGAGTATGATACTACCGGACTGCATATCGATATTATGTCTCCAATAGCTGCTACAAATTACACCCTTGCTCGCATGAAAAAGGGAGAAGATACAATCTCAGTTACTGGAAACGTATTGAGAGATTACAACACAGACCTCTTTCCTATACTTGAGTTAGGAACAAGTGCAAAGATGTTATCTATTGTTCCATTGATGAACGGTGGTGGACTCTTTGAAACAGGTGCTGGGGGTTCTGCTCCAAAACACATCGAGCAATTCTTAAGAGAAGGACACTTGCGTTGGGATTCTTTAGGAGAGTTTTTAGCCTTGGCGGTTTCGTTGGAACATACCGCTGAAAGCACATCAAACAAGAGTGCGCAGATATTGGCAGATTGCTTGGATCAAGCAACCATTACATTTTTGGAAAACAGAAAATCACCTTCCCGTAAGGTGAATGAACTCGATAACCGCGGAAGTCATTTCTATTTAGCAATGTACTGGGCACAAGCACTCGTCGCTCAAAACGATGATGCGCGTTTGAAGGAAGAATTTGAGCCTTTAGCAATAGCATTATCTTCCAAAGAAAATGAAATCATTGCTGAATTAAACAATGCGCAAGGAAGCCCTGTAGATATTGGTGGTTATTACCACCAGAACTTTGGCAAGACCTCAGCAGCAATGCGACCAAGTAATACATTAAATAGTATTATTGGTTAGTATCGCTTTCGCGAAAATGCAACACTTCAAAGCTCCTCCTAAAAAGAGGAGCTTTTTTTATATACGGCTCTAAATGAGCGTAAAATAGACCCTCATTTTAACAAATTACTCGGAAAATACATAGTAGCTTTACTAAAAAAAATATTTCCATGAAGAAATGCTACTTTGTCTTTGTTTTGTGTGTCCTGAGTACTTTGGCAATACATGCACAACAGAAATATACCCTTAGCGGGACCATCACAGACAATGCGAGTAATGAAACCTTAATTGGCGTCAATATCCTTTTTCCAGAGATTCAAAAAGGAGTCGTTACCAACACTTATGGGTTTTATTCTATCACCCTACCTGAAGGACTGTACAAGGTCCAAATTAGTTATCTAGGATTTACAGATCAACGAAACACTCTCGACCTTACCAAAGATATAAAACTAGATATTGCCCTTAACGAATCTACAGAGTCTTTAGACGAAGTCATTATCGAAGAAGATGTGGAACGAGTGAACATCAGAAAACCACAGATGAGCATGAACCGCTTATCTGCTGAAACCATAAAGCAAATTCCTGTGATCTTAGGAGAAGCAGATGTTATCAAATCTATATTACTCTTACCCGGCGTAACCAGCGCAGGGGAAGGAGCTTCTGGCTTTAATGTTCGCGGTGGTGCTGCAGATCAAAACTTAATTTTACTAGATGAAGCGATCATATTCAACTCATCACACCTCTTTGGATTTTTCTCTGTTTTTAATCCAGATGCTATCAAGGATCTTAAACTGTATAAAGGAGGCATCCCTGCCCGATATGGAGGTCGAGTTTCTTCCGTGTTAGATATCTATCAGAAAGAAGGTAACAGTAAAGAATTTCACATGAGTGGCGGCGTTGGTCTCGTGGCGAGTAGACTTCTAGCTGAAGGCCCTATTGTAAAAGACAAAGGAGCATTTCTAGTAGCAGGCCGAGCTTCTTATGCCCATCTCTTTCTTCCTCTTTTTGACATCGATAATAAAGCATATTTCTATGACCTGAATACGAAGCTGAATTATAAAGTCAATGAAAACAACAGCTTGTTTCTCTCTGGATATTTTGGACGGGATCTTTTTAGCCTCAATGACAGCTTTGTAAATACCTATGGAAACTCTGTTCTCAACGTCCGCTGGAATCACCTGTTTTCTGATAAACTATTCTCCAATCTTTCCCTGATCTATAGTGACTATTACTATGGCCTGGAATTAGACTTTGTAGGTTTTAAATGGAATTCCGGTATTCAGAATTTCAACCTTAAATATGATTTCAAATATTACCTGAACGATAAAATCCAAATCAATGCGGGAATAAACAATATCTACTATGGTTTCAACCCTGGAAAGATTGAACCAAACGATAATGACTCTGGAATTATTACCGATCAGCTTACGCGAAAATATGCAAATGAAGCTGCTGCCTACGTTGATATTGAGCACAGCATCACAGACAATCTAACGGTGGAATATGGTCTCCGTTTTAGCAATTTTGTAAGACTGGGACAAGACGAAGTGAATGTTTACAGAGACAATCAGCCGGTAATCTTTGATCCTTTTTTATTACTCTACAAAGGAGCAGAACCTACAAGTGTGCAGACTAATATCAGTCGAAGTGAAACCTTAGCCCACTTCAACAATCTAGAACCACGCATTGCGGCTTCGTATGCCATTAATGATGATACTTCAGTGAAAGCGAGTTACACCCGCCTCGTGCAGTATTTACATTTGCTGTCCAATACGAGTTCGCCAACACCTCTAGACGTTTGGACCCCCAGTGGTCCTTTTACAAAACCTCAAAAATTAGATCAATATGCGGTGGGGTTCTTTAAGAATTTAAATGAAGATACATATACACTTGAAACAGAAGTATTCTATAAAGATGTTCAAAATAGAATCGATTATATAGACGGTGCTAATTTGATCGCTAATGATGCGATCGAGCAAGTCATTTTGAACGGAGAAGCGCGAGCATATGGATGGGAATTGCTCTTTCGTAAAAACATTGGAAAATTTAAAGGCTGGCTGGCATACACCTTGTCCAAATCCGAGCAACGCACGCCAGGTCGTAATTCAAGAGAAACGGGAATTAATTTGGGTCAATGGTATAATACACCCTATGACAAAACCCATGACATATCGATCAATGCGAGTTATGAGCTGAGTAAGAAATGGAGATTCGGCACTAATTTCCTTTTCCAAACAGGACAACCAACAAATTTCCCTGTAGGTCAGTTTGAATTTCAAGGAATTGTAATTCCTACCTATGGATTTAGAAATCAGCAACGCCTACCTTCTTATCATCGTGTGGATATTTCGGCAACGCTTACTCCTAAAAGTAATAAAGATCGCAAGTGGCAATCAGAATGGATTTTTAGTGTGTACAACGTTTATAACCGTAGAAATGCTGCCTCTATTAATTTTAGACAGAACCAAGATACTGGATCCAACGAAGCGATACGGACTTCCATTTTTGGAGCAGTTCCTTCGGTTACCTATAATTTTAAATTCTAAGGTGTGAAGCAAGTACTGTACATACTTCTTTTTTTCTGGCTCCTTCAAGGATGTGAAGATGTTATTGACGTCGATCTGCCTGAAGAACAGCCTAAACTAGTTGTCGATGCGCTTATTCGTTTGAATTTTACGCAACCGTCATCTCCATTTCGAGTAAAGGTAAGTACCACAGGCTCCTTTTTTGATGCCGTTACGCCTACCCCATTAGAGCGCATGCAACTGGTAAATGAAGACATTACGACCACAGCAGGTATTCTTTTTTTGATTCCAGATCCCAATACCCCCAACGAATATGTTCCATTGGGAGAAAATGGCTCGCCGGAACCAGGAGATTTAGTCTCTAATGATTTTTTCCTAGAAGGGCGTTTGATTCTCACTTTTGTTTTTAATAGCGAATTATACCTTTCCGAAACACGCTTTGTGCCAGCTCCACCTTTCAACTCCATCGAACAAGGAGACGGCACTACCTTCGGGGATGACACCACAGAACTTATTGTTGAAATCACAGACCTACCAGAGCAAGATAACTTCTACGTTTTTGATTATGATTTTGGAGAATTTGGAACCTTAGAAGATCGTTTTTTTCAGGATCAATCTTTCAAATTTTATCATTTCTATGACAGTGAATTGAATCCAGGAGATCAGGCAACTATCAGTATTTTAAGCGGCAATGAAGATTTTTACAATTCTATGGGACTTCTTATCGAACAAAGTGATTTAACAGATGGTGGCCCTTTTCAAGTTCCCGTGACTACGGTTAGAGGAAATATCTTAAAAGTTGAAGGGGTCTACAATATTGACCTTTTTGACAATGTGGGTCGTCCACAAGAATTTACAGAAACAATTACTATAGAATAATTACCATATCGCAATGAAAGCAATACTCAAAATAACATTCGTATTTTTATTAATTAGCCTAAATAGCTGCGAAGATGTGGTGGATGTAGATCTTCCGGAGAACGAACCCAGAATCATTCTAGATGCAATTATTAGAATTGACCCTACCGAATCATTTTCATTCTTGAGACTCAAAGCAAGTATTACGAGTTCTTTTTTTGAATCCAATGAAACCGCAGAACTAAGCAGTCTCCAGATTAGAAATGATGACACTGGAGAATTTGTATTGTTCGGTCCGGAACCAGGGATACCTGGTAGCTATCAGCCAGTTCCAGCTGTTGGATCTCCTGTGACTGACGACAACCTTGTAGGAACCTCCTTCTTTTCTGGTGGAGGTGTTCTCGTATTGAGCTTTAATTATGAGGGGCAACTCTACCTCGCTACCACCGAATATGTGCCTACCGTACCTATTCAAAATGTTGTTCAAGGAGGTGGAGGCTTATTTGACCCTGACGACACTGAAATCATTGTGACGTTTACAGATACGGCGGATCGTGAGGATTTTTACATATTCGATTTTGATTTTGGAGAATTTTTGGGAACTGAAGATACTTTTTATCCAGGGCAGATGTTTGAGTTTTCGTATTTCTATGACCGCGATTTGGAAGTGGGAGATACCTTGAATATAAGTATTCTTGGAGCAGATGAAGAATTTTACAACTATATGAATTTACTCATTGACCAAAGTGAAGCTGGTGATAATGGTCCCTTTCAAGTACCTGTAACTACAGTGCGAGGAAATTTTATCAATGTGACGGATATTGATAACATAGACGTTTTTGACAATGTTAGTAACAGCAATAATTTTGCCTTAGGTTATTTTGCGGTTGTGCAGGAATATAAAGAATCTATTATCATTGAGTAATCCGTTTTTAATCTCGTAACCTAGTGCTAGGTCCATTCTTGCCCACTAATTTTGTTGTGCTGTGGGTTTTTTTTTACTCATAGGCCTATGGCAAACAATAACTCAATATAAATAGGGTTTTAGTAGGGAGGTTTTGCTTTCGCGAAAGCATAATTCACACCAAACCAAGAAGCCCTTTTTATTTTAAACTCGTTTACCTAAATTAGCACTTCTATGAAGAGGAATGGCCTGATTATTCTATTGCTGTGTACAGCACAACTTTGCTTGAGTCAACAACAAATACCACAAGATTATTTTAAATCGCCTTTGGATATTCCCTTGGTGCTTTCAGGTACTTTTGGAGAACTCCGAAGCAATCACTTCCACAGTGGACTTGACATTAAAACGCAGCAAAAAACAGGACTCCCTGTCTACGCAACTGCCGGTGGTGTTGTGAGTAGGATTAAGATATCTCACTATGGCTATGGGAAGGCTTTGTATATTCAACATCCCAATGGATATACGAGTGTCTATGCGCATCTCAAGAAATTCTCTCCGAAAATTGAAGCCTATATCAAAAAGAAACAATACCAAAAGGAAGAATTTCAAATTGAGGTCTTCCCGAAGGGAGACGAGCTGAGCGTGAGCGAACTGCAACTCATCGCTTATAGCGGAAATACTGGAGGTAGTGGCGGTCCGCACTTACATTTCGAAGTACGCGACAAGAATGCGCGTCCAATGAATCCATTTTTGTTTGGCATAGATATCGCCGACACTCGAAAGCCAATCATAAACCGTGTAATGGCATACCCGCTTGAAGAAGGCGCCCAAGTGAACGGTTCTGAAAATCCTGTCGAATTACGCCTCATACAGAAAAAAAATGGCGATTATACGGTTGAAAAGATCAAAGCTAGTGGCCGTATTGGATTTGGTATTGGTACGATAGACAAACAGGATCTGGCCAATAATAAAAACGGAGTCTATTCGATCCAAACGACAATGAACGGAGATCCTACTTTCAATGTGACCATGGATAAATTCTCCTTTGCCGAAACGCGATATCTCAATAGAATGATTGATTACTCCTACTTTATAAGAAAGAAAAGTAGGGTTCAAAAATTATTTGTTGAGTCTAACAATCCCCTGAGTATTTACGGAAAAGTAGTAGACCAAGGTGCACTTCGAATTGAAGATTCCTTATCGTATCAGTATGTGATACGGGTGCACGACTTCAAAGGAAATAAGGCAGTTATCCAAGTGCCTATTACAGGAACGTCTGATAGCATTGTAAAGCCAAAAGAAAGGGTACCCACAGATCATTTTGTGCAATCCAACGCAGCCTACTCTTTTGAGGAAGGTAAATACAGAATTTATGTTCCTAAAGGGGCCTTGTATGAGAATGCCTATATGGATATTGCTGTAGACGGAGATAACCTCAAATTACATAACAAGGAATTGCCTGTTCATAAAAACATCATCATTAGCTACGACCTTTCGGCCTACGCCGCTGAAGATCGAGACAAGCTCTATATAGGTAGAAAAGGATATAAAGATGATGTATATTTTACGGGCGCACGGATCAAAGAGGGTAAGCTTACAGCCAGCACCAGAACCTTGGGGGATTTTACCATCGCCATGGATAGCAAAGGCCCCACTATTATCCCTAAAAATGTGACCGATGGAAAATGGATGTCCAAATTTGATGAACTCATTTTTCAAATTGAAGATGAAGATAGCGGCATCAGTGGATTTCGTGCTACGGTCAATGGCGTATTCATATTGATGGAATATGACTATAAAACAAAGCGTCTCGCACACGATTTTAATGATAATACCGTTACTGATACTGAAAACAATTTAAAACTCATTGTCACAGATAATGTAGGAAATAGTACTACTTTTGAAACAACGTTCTACCGAAAAATATAACGCTCTTGAAAAATAAATCACTACTCGCCTTTCTTAGCTTTTGCCTATTTACCATTACTGCTTTGGCACAAACAGGCACCCTTCGAGGTGTCATTCTTGATGCTAAAAATGTTCCTGTTCCAGGAGTAAACATCAAATATGACAATGGAGGTACAGAAACCAATTTTAATGGTTTTTACCAACTAGAGATTCCAGCAAATCAAGAAGTGACCATCACTTTTTCTTATGTAGGACTTAAAAATGTAACAGCTACCTTCAATCTGAAATCCAATGAGGACTTAGAATTCAATCCTGTACTAAATAACGATGTAACTCAAATGACTGAGGTGGTGATTACCTCAAGAACTAAAAGACGTGTAGAAGGTATTGTAACGCTCAGTCCTGAAACGATCAGAAAACTTGGAGGAGCTCAACCAGGTGTTGAAAACCTATTGAAATCACTTCCTTATGTGAGTTCTAATAATGAATTAAGTACCCAATACTCTGTACGTGGCGGCAACTACGATGAAAACTTGGTATATGTTAATGAAATTGAAGTATATCGTCCTTTTCTAGTACGTTCAGGACAACAAGAAGGCTTGAGTTTTGTCAATAGTGATTTGACACAAGATGTCGCCTTTAGTGGTGGAGGTTTTCAAGCCAAGTATGGTGATAAACTCTCCTCTGTTTTGGATATCACTTATAGACGTCCCACCGATTTTGGAGCCAGTATTGATGCAAGCTTATTAGGGGTCAATGCTTCTATAGAAGGAGCCTCTAAAGATGAGCGATTCACGGCAATCACGGGTGTTCGATATAGAGATAATAGTTTGCTTGTGGATGCTAGGCAAACCGAAACTAATTTCCAACCGACCTTTTTAGATGCACAAACCTATCTGACGTATAAGTTTTCTAATAAATTTGAATTAGACTTCTTAGGAAATATTGCAATCAATAAATACAGCTTTGAACCTTTAACACGCCAAACAAACTTTGGAACGCTTGCAGAGCCTGTAGCTTTAGTAGTTTTCTATGACGGTCAAGAAGAAGATCAGTACGAGACCTATTTTGGAGCGCTCAAAGGAATCTATCAAGCCAATGAAAATCTCACCCTCAAATTTTTAACCTCTATCTATCATACGCAAGAGCAAGAACACTTCGATATTTTCGCCGATTACCGCTTAGGAACACCTAATACAAATATTGGTGATGAGGATTTAGGTGATGTAGAATTTACAGAAGGAATTGGTAGCCAACTCACACATGCCCGTAACGATCTAGATGCACTATTCATTAATGCAGAAGTGAAAGGAACGTATTTGAATGATGAGAATCAATTTGATTGGGGTGTTAAGTATACTCGAGAAGATATTCGTGATCGCCTCGAAGAATATGAAATCATTGACTCTGCAGGATTCTCAATTCGGCCGCCTATAGAAGATTTCATCAATCAACAACCGTATACCCCTTTTGATGCCCCCTTAGAACCTTTTACGAATATTAGAGCTCAAAACGATGTTCAGATAGATCGAGTTTCTGGCTATGGTCAGTTCGGTAGAAGTTTTGATATGGGAGAAGGAGAAGGCTGGATCAATGTAGGAGTACGTGCGCACAACTGGACAGTTTCTGGGCAAAATATCACGAGCACAACACAAACAGTTGTGAGTCCGAGAGCACAATTTACTTATAAACCTGCTGGTGACAGCGATATGCTTTTTAGATTGTCTGGAGGTTTTTATCATCAACCACCACTCTATCGGGAATTAAGAGATTCTTTAGGCCAAGTGCGTCCAGAAGTGAAGGCACAACAGTCTATTCATATTTTGGGAGGACATGACTGGAGTTTCAAAATGTGGGATCGTCCATTCAAATTAGTTACAGAAGCCTATTATAAAAAACTTACCGATGTAAATCCGTACACATTAGAAAATGTTCGTATTCGCTACCGAGCCCGCAACAATGCAGAAGCACGCGCTTATGGGTTTGACATGCGTCTGAATGGAGAGTTTGTTCCAGGTACTGAAAGCTGGATCAGTTTAGGCCTTTTAAAAACAGAGGAAAATATTGATGGTCGTGGGTATATTCCTAGACCTACCGATCAACGCTTTAAACTTGCCTTTTTATTCCAAGACTATGTCCCCAATGTACCTAGCTTGAAGCTATATCTGAATATGGTATATCAAACAGGACTTCCTGGAGGATCGCCTAGTTATGCAGATCCCTACATTTTTGACGAACTACCAAGGTTGCCCTTTTACTTTAGAGCAGATGCCGGGTTTTCCTATGTCTTAAAAGATGACAGTAAGAAATTCCCGGAAGGACACTGGTTAGAAGTCTTTGAAGAACTTTCTTTAGGGTTTGAGATTTACAATGTGTTCGATCGTCAAAACTCGATCACCAATACTTTTGTGAGAGATGCAAGTACCAAGAATCAAATAGCGATTCCAAATTTCTTAACACCTCGTGTATTTAACCTAAGAGTTTCAGCTCGTTTTTAGACGATTGAAGGTGTTTCGATGAACTCTTTGAGCACTTCGATGACAAAGTCAATTTCCTCTTTCGTGTTATACTTTGAGAAAGAAAAACGGAGACTTGGCTTGACAATATCCTCTTCTGATAAGATGGCAGATAACACATGAGAACCTTTGTCGCCTCCACTTTGACATGCACTCCCTTTGGAACAAGCAATTCCTTTCATATCCAATTGGAATAAAAGCATCAATGCCTTTTCGGGTGTTACTGGAAGACAGACATTTAATAAGGTATACGTGCTTTTTGTATTGAATCGGCAGTTTCCGTTGAGTTTCATCAAAGGAATTTCTTGCTCTAGCCTGTCGGCGAAATAGTTCTTAAGTCCTTCTACGTATTCACGCTCTTC
>JBLHXM010000047.1:0-25051 GCA_047630395.1 Dokdonia sp. | reverse complement strand
TGATGTAAGTAGTTTCTAATAGCTGGATAGGACAGGGTAATTCGATTGTCACAATAGATAGGTGACTTCCATCCGGATGCCCACGCAAAAGGTTCTTGCGGTTGTAGTTTTATTGCATTAATTTGCAGCAATAATTCGGCAGTTTTTTTTGCCGTGTCTTTGTCTAAAATCATACTGCAAATGTATAAAGTTTTTGTGAATGATATTCCGATAATTCTTTCAACTACAAAGGTTATTGGGAATAACTATAAATCCATTCCTCTTAAGAAGGCAAAGTTCAAGCGTATTATCGAAAAGATTGATATGGGTGAACTTTTTTATGTCAATTTATATCATCAAGATGAAGCGAAATTGCATAAATTTTTAAAGAAGAAACTCCCTGTGGTTGTGGCCGGAGGAGGATTGGTCTATAATGATAAAAAACAAATTCTATTTATCTATCGCAATGGTAAATGGGACCTTCCTAAAGGTAAACTCGAAAAGGGAGAAGACATAAAAACCTGTGCCATTCGTGAGGTGGAAGAGGAGACTGGAGTGAAAGATTTGATAATTAAAAAGTTTATTACGAAGACCTATCACGTATTTCGGCGCAATGGAAAACTAAAACTCAAAGAGACATATTGGTACGAAATGCACACAAGCTATGATGGAGAATTGATCCCTCAAGAGCAGGAAGGTATCAAGAAAGTCAAGTGGAAAAGCTTCCAAAAGGCACAGAAAGCCCTCGAGAAATCCTATGCCAACATTAAATTATTGTTTCCAAAAGAATATTTAACGAAGCATCCGAACGATCGGGTAGCGTAAATGAGCCTTCTCATAGTTAGGAGATTGCTTGTGAATCCAATCCAATTGAGCGTACCAGTTTTGAGCAAAACGAGGTTCCTTTGCCTTCTTTGCTTTAAATTCGTTTTGTATCGTTGGATTTTCCAACAAAAAGGCCTCAGCTTGATCTTCCCATACATAGGGTGAAAACCCTTCTTTTTGCTGTAAAATAGTATCAAAGAAATTCCAATTAAAAAAACTATCAATAGCTTCTGGCTCTAAAGTCTCTAGCAAATATCGGATACCATCTTGATCTGTAGGAACCATATAGCCGCCTTTGGAAATCGTTACGGTTTCCTGACTACGGTTGACTTTTGTACTATAATGTGGGTAATGCCCTTCGTAAGCAGCACCTCGCGTTTCATAACTGTCTATGTGATACACTTCGGCGCTAAAGGTAGTATCTTTCTTTAATTGTCGAAAGTCAATATCATTACCCTTTAGCAGTAAGGCAATGTCTCGATATCCACGCGGAATGAAATAAGCTTTAGGGATCGTGACTTCTCCACTCTCTTTGAAAGAGTCGTAATAGGTAACTTCTTTGGTGAAAGGTTGCGTGCGATCAAATTTCAGGCGTTGTTGTCCTGTGACCTTACTCGGTATCATAGTGCCTTCATAGCCCAAGAAGTTGAGTGTCGTGGTTTTGGAGCTGTCTATGCTGTATTGTAGGGGGTAGGTTTCCGCTTTCGCGAAAGCGTTAAACGCATTTGCACGCAATGCCTTGATCTTTTCTCCTTCTCGCTCGGTCACCGCAATCACCGACTTCATCAATTCGTAGGTTCCTTCTACACGAGGTTTGTAGGGTTTTAGCATATGAGTTTCTACCATTAGGCCCAAGGTGTTCCAAAGCGAAGTATAACCTGTCGAATAGCGAGGATAGTCCATAAACTGACTGAATCCTTGTTCAGGAGTGCGGTTGAAAACATTGACATAGGGTGTGATCTCCCAATCTTTGGCTTTCAAATCCTGTTCAATTTTAGGCTGAAAGTCTAGGTGTAAAAACTCCCCCAGAACACCTCCTAATTTGTTGTGTTGTGTAAAAAGATGCGTGAGGGTATATTGGTAATCGGCGCCGTTACTCACGTGATTGTCAATAAACACATCAGGTTTAACCAAATGGTAAATTTCTGCAAAGGCGGCTGCGTTTTTGGTGTCTCTTTTAATGAAGTCCCTATTGAGGTCATAATTTTTTGCGTTTCCGCGAAAGCCATACGCTTCAGGGCCATTTTGATTGGTTCTGCTGTTACTATTTCGATGGAGGGCTCCACCGATATTGTAAACAGCAATAGCGCCAATCCAGGTGTTTTTTGGGGCTTCAATTTTTCCTTGCGCAAGATCACGCATTAATAACATAGTAGCATCAATACCGTCTGATTCCCCTGGGTGAATGCCATTATTAATAAGAATCTTTCGAACGTCTTTTTTTGTAGAGAATTCGCTGTCAAAAGTCCGATTTGGATTGAAAGTGATAAGAGTTAGAGGTTTTCCAATATCAGTAGTTCCTACTTCATAGGTTTGAATAGATGTGTAGGCTTTATCAAGATCTGTGTAAAATTCGATGACCTCCTCATAAGTGGGTGTTTGCATGCCATCACTCTTTTCGAAAGTAGTCGTAAAGTCAATGTTAGTTGGGTTGTCTCCAGTCTCGCCACAGCTATTAAATAGGAGTGCGCAGATGCATAGGAGCACTATGGTAGGGTTGGATGTCTTCATTGTGTGAAGATACACATTGAACATAAAAAAATCCCGAAGCAACAACGTGCTTCGGGATTTCTATTAAAAATAATTGAAAAAAATTATTTTTTTATGATACGCTTCACTGTGGATGCGTTGTCAGTACTAATTCTTGCAAAGTAAACACCAGCAGCCAAATTGTCTAAAGAAATTTGACGTTCTCCGTTCATTTCCGAAACATCAATCGTTGACACGATACGTCCGTTAATATCAGAGATTACTACTGTTGTTAATGGAGCAACACCCGCATTACGAAGTGTTATTTGTCCATCAGTAGGGTTTGGATACATGCTAATTGAGCTATTTAAAGCAAAGTCATTAAGACCTAAAGTAGCATCTACTGTAAGATCAAAAGAACAAGTAGTTACGTTTCCAGCTGTATCTGTTACAGTTACTGTTACCGGAGTAACACTTCCGTCTGCTACTACGGTTCCTGGAGCAGGATCTTGTGTGATCACAAGATCAACTTCAGCAGTACAGTTGTCTGTTGAACCAGCTGAAAAATCTTCGATAGTATAAGATCCAGAAGCATCTGGGCTTACAGCCAATGAATCAGGACAATCAAAAACAGGAGCTGTAGTATCCGTGATCGTTACATTAAATGAATACGATCCAATATTGTTGCCGTTGTCATCAAAAATAGTAAACTCTTCAGTAGTTACACCTACTGGGAAAGAGCCTCCACTTCCAATTCCTCCAGTTTGTTGGATGTCTAGTACCGTAGTACATCCAGTTACCGAAGAAGTTACGGGGTCATAATTTACAGTCGTAGCACAAGAACCATCTCCTGTTCCTGTTCCTGTAAATATATCAACGGGTCCTTGAGTGTCTAGTATTGGCGTAATTGTAACCGTTGGACTACAGGTTGTCATATTACCAAACATATCTGTTGCGGTAATAGTCACTGTATTTGCTCCAAGATCTGCACAATCAAAATCCATCACACTTAAAACGATATCAGAAGTTACATCACAACCTGTGGTAACTACAAGAGCATTAGTAGCTAAAGTAAGCGAGAAATCTAGAAGTGTACCAGTATCTCCGCCAGCATCATCACAAATAGAAAGCGTCCAATCTCCATTTACTTCTTCACCTGCAAAGGTAGAAGCAAAAGTTCCACCCTCTGCCTGGAATGTTCCAGTAAATGGTGAGCCACCTGTTGTAATAGAAGGAGCTCCATCTTGGAAAACAGTATTTGTGTAATTATCACCAGAGCCTCCATTGTCAGAACTCAAGTCTAAAGATGTTCCGGAAGGAGAAATTAAAGTAATCTCTAAATCAGAATTCCAAGTATGTGTTAGGTTTATTTCAACATTGTCTACATCAAAGTCCGTTCCAATGAGCCCCATTTCAGTAACAGTCACAGTTGAAATAGTAGGATCTGTACATGCAGAACCTCCAGTACCTGCAGCAGGAATAGAAGATGGTAATCCAGCCGCCGCAACTGGGGCAAGTGGAGTTGGTTCGAATGAGCCATTTGTAACGAGATCAGCTGCTGTAATAGAAGCCATTCCCATAGCGTCTAATTCAACGGTGATATCTTGACAAACAAGAACAGGCATAGATACTTCATTTACAGTCACCATAAATGAACAAGTAACTGTTGTTCCTCCTGTATCTGTTGCGCTATATTCTACCATGGTAGGTCCTACAGCGAAAACACTTCCACTAGCAGGTCCCATAGTTTGTACTTCAGTAATAGTATTACCCATGTCATCAGCGGCAAACAAATTAGGCCAACTCACAGTGGCTCCACATGCGCCAGGATCACTATCCACCGTTATATCTGCTGGACAGATTACTTGAGTAATTGTAGAGTCAATGTTAATAATATAGTTGTTGAGTATGCCGTCATCACCTCCTGCCGTATCATTAATTATAAGAGACCAATCTCCGTTGATATCTTCACCCGCAAATGCAGCTGCAAATGTGCCTCCTTCTGGTTGAAATGAACCAGTGAATGGTGCTGTACCTGTATTAATAGAAGGAGAGCCGTCTTCAAAAACTGTATTCGTATAGTCGTTTGCACTACCTCCATTGTTGCTTGACAAATCTAAGGTAGCTCCTGATGGTGCTTCTAAGGTTAAAACCACATCACCGGTCCAGGTGTGGTTTATATCTATTTCAACACTTGTAATGGCAAAGTTGGTGCCAATCACGCCACTTACATCTACTGAAGCAATAGAGGTAACGGTTGTTCCTGTTGTTATCGTTTGCCCTAAAGGAGCTCCCGTTTCAGTTATTTGAGCAAAGCCCAAATAACTCAACAATAAAAAAGTTAATAAAGTAATTTTTTTCATACTAATTGATTTTATATTAAGTTAAACATATATAATTAGAGTACATGGATATCCAGGCACCGATAATTCAATGTAAAGCTGTAGTTTTAAAAAACAAAGAGCCATTTAGGGGAAATGACTACCGTTTAGAGTAATGCTGTAGGATTTAATCTACTCTATCGACAACCGAAGGTAAGAAAAAAAACCTAATACTCATTTTTAAAATGATATTTATTGATGTCAAATTCATAATCTTTTAGTTTTTGAGACTCCTAATTTTCAATGTTGATATTCGAATATTATTGGTTTCTTGTTTGCATAGAATATTCTAAAATCATCACTTATTGTCTCCTTCTCCATTTAATCGTGCCCTAATCTTGAATTTATTAGTGAACTTGTTGAAAATAGGTAGGATGAATTTTTCGTTTCAATATATTTGTTTGTCTCTCTAAAAAAAAATATACTCATGCGTTTTACCCTAATAATGGTTTTTATTCTTTTTGGAATGATCTCTTGTTCTAAAGAAACCAAGGATTCTTTAGACAATGCAACAGAAACGACTCTTTTCTCTAAAATAGACGCCAATCTTCTAAAATCACCTTTAAGAACATGATTCGGGAAGATCTTGAATTTAACTTCTTGAATTATCCATGCCTCTACACAGGTGCCGGAGTATCCGTAGGAGATATTGATCACGATGGTTTTGTAGAGGTATACTTAACAGCAAATTTTGGTCATAATAAGTTATACAAGAACAACGGGGATTTTATATTTACAGATATAACAGCTTCATCCAAAACAACCGATTATGAGGGTTTTGCTACTGGAACAACCATGCTAGATATCAATAATGATTGCTGGTTAGATATTTATGTAGCCAAAGCGGGGTCCATGAACGATGATGAGGGAAGAAGAAATAAACTTTTCGTCAACCAGAAGGATGGGACCTTTAAAGAGGAAGGAAAAAAATGGGAGTGGCAGATCCAGGGTATTCTACACAAGCCTATTCATTAGACTATGATAAAGATGGAGATTTAGATCTCTACGTAGTCAACTACCGCTATGATTTTAAAAATAATATCCGAATTAGTGGGGCATTACAAAGTCAAATTGAAGAAACGACCAGTGATCAACTCTATAGAAATGATGGGGATCATTTTACTAAAGTGACAGCAGAAGCTGGAAGCTACAATAAAGCATGGAGACCATTCGGTATGATAGTAATTATGGCTATGTATTATTGGGGGATGGTAAAGGAAACTTTGAATACAGTCGGCAGTATGATCCATTTATAGATAGTGATTCCAAGGATGTTACTGCCATTACGATTAATGGGAAACAATGCTATATGGCTGTAAGTAATAATGTGCCTCTTGAAATATGGAACTTTAAGTAGTTTACTTATAAACCTAGGTGTGCTTTAAAAAAAAGGTGAGTACTGTAACACTCTAAAGTCAATGGTATTAAAAACAGGATTTTGAGATTTCAACTCCTTGTACAAAGCTAGACTTCCCACCGCACGATTAGCTGCTCCCGAAGGAGCGGTAAGAGAAACTGTTTTAATCGTTCGTCCTTCCCATTCAAATTGATGAATTCTGGGTACAACATCAGAAACGACTTGAAGTTTGATTCCTTTTTGTTTTGCCAATCGCCTAAAGAAATATTCAGGACCATTCTTACTATTGCCCCCTGTAAAAAGCAAGGTGTCCACTTTAGGGGCCTGTGATAAATAACCAAATAAATCACGTAATTCAACAGCATCCATCCCAATGTCGGAGGCATCAACCTTTACCCGTTTTGCCGAAGCGACAATATCACAAATTCCAATGCGTCGAGACCGTAAGAAATCTTGTCGTTGTTGTTTCGCTTTTTCAGTGTCTTCGTATACTAATCCTATGTCAAAAATCCGATCGAGTATGGGCCATAGTTGTCCATCAATACTACCATACGAAAAATGAACATCTCCAGGTTTTAAAATACCGGAG
Source organism: Dokdonia sp. (assembly GCA_047630395.1). Classification (GTDB taxonomy): domain Bacteria; phylum Bacteroidota; class Bacteroidia; order Flavobacteriales; family Flavobacteriaceae; genus Dokdonia. Next base: position 18,231 of record JBLHXM010000047.1, on the reverse strand, counting down.
GTAAATCGGGGAGGAGGTAAGGTGCCTACAATTAGTTTGGTGGCATCTTCTAAATTAAAGGGAGCATAGGGGTGAATGTGATGAAATATTTCCATCACTTTGCCGTGCCTGATAATTGTGCAAATAAGACGTCCACTCTGGTGAAAGTCTCTCGGTACAATCGGAGATTGGGCTTGGTCATATTGAGACCTTCCGATTGCATCTCTGTTAGTATTTCCTTAGCGGCAGTTGTTTTTTCTTGATCTATGAAGTATTCTGCCAGAATAAGGCGTTCTCTGTAGTTTGAATAGCGCTTGTCTATTTTAGTCAGGATTTTTTCGGCAGCGTCGTGATTTTTTGCTTTGGCAAGTGAAAGTCCATAGGTAAACTGAGTTTCAGAACCTTCAAAAGGGGTGTGAGTTTCTAGTTTTTTTCCAAGTGCTATGGCTTCGTTGTATTTTTCTTGGGCATAGTAGGCGGCTAGTAATTGACATTGTCCGTAGTAGTCATTTGCGTGACTTCCTTTGAGTGCGATAAGGTATTCTGTTTCCGCTTTCGCGAAAGCGCGCATCTCTAAATGCCCATCTGCTAATAATAACCGATTTTGAAATGTATCTGCAAAGTCCACTTGCTGCTGGAGATCCTTTACTTTTTTAGTAGGATTGAGTGTGTGTATAAGGTCTTTCTGAACACTTTCTACATGCTGCCGTTGAACCATTTGAGTCACTATGTAGACAATGCATCCTAACACAGGAATCAATAATATGACAAAGTACCAGAAGGTTTGATTCTGTGTTTTGTATACGTGATAGGCACAGGCAATTTGTAAAGCAATAACTAGGTAGTACAGCATGTTACGAAAGTAGGGTATTGAATGTTAGTCTTGGTTCTTTTTAGGAGTTCCGTAACAGTATTATTAACGTATGAATACAAATTCATTTTTGTCGAGATTGGAATGCTCTTCACTAAAACCATAGCCATCATAATTGAAGCCCTTAAGGTCATCAATGGTTTGGGCATTGGTATCTAAAATATAGCGAACCATCATGCCTCTTGCTTTTTTTGCAAAAAAGGAAATCATCTTGAGTTTGCCATTTTTAAAGTCTTTAAAAACAGGTGTAATAATAGCCACTTTAAGTGCCTTAGGCTGTATAGCTTTGAAGTATTCGTTACTAGCTAAATTGATAAATAGTTCTCCTTCTTCAAGTTCCTCATTGAGCTGATCTGTAAGTGTAGTTCCCCAGAATTGATACAAATTGTCTGTCCGTCCTTTTTTTAGTTTTGTTCCCATTTCTAGGCGATACGGTTGCATTAGGTCGAGGGGACGTAGAATGCCATACAAGCCAGAGAGAATGCGCAAACGGTCTTGAAGTTGGTCCAATTTTTCTTCAGGAATGGTGAAAGCGTCTAAGCCCGTGTAGACATCCCCATCAAACATATACATGGCAGGGCGCGCATTTTCTGATGTAAAAGGAAGGTGAAATTGTTGGTAGCGCTCGTAGTTCAATGCAGCTAGATTGTCTGAAATTGACATAAGCGTACCAATTTCTTTTTTTGACTTTTTGGAAAGCGTAGTCGTCAATGCGTTTGCTTGTTCTAGAAATAGCGGTTCGGTGCTTCTTTCAGTAGGAAGTGAGGTTTCTAAATTCAAAGATTTGGCGGGAGAAACTACAATTTTCATAGGGTGATCGTGCTTTGTCTCAAAATTAAGGATTCTTAGGATAATCTTGGGAACTCACAATCGATTTTAATTATGTGGGTATATGAGATTTTCCATTTATAGTACATTTATTTTAAAAGCATCTTTTAGTGAATAACTAAAAATACCAAATCATTTCGGATATGATTGCTCTCGCCAAAGCAGACGATACTATGCATGAGTGTGAATATCAGTTTATCCTTGCGGTAGGCATTCGTTTAGGCGTTCAAAAACAAGAAGGAGGTCACTTATTTGAAAATCCGCTAGCGCCTGTAGTTGCAAAGCAGAACTGCAACGTATCACTCAATTTCACCGTTTATTACTACTCATGAATGTAGATCAAGAGACCCATGTGATTGAGGTAGGTGCCCTTCGGAATTATGGTCTCCAACTAGAAATTAGACCGGAAGCTATTCAGGCTTATTTTAGGATCAATTTCTTAACAATACGCCCGGTGTTGCTCGTAATCTCAACGAGGTATATACCTATAGATAGATCGCTTACATTCAATGTGCGCTCTTGATCAAAATTTGCTAGTGAAATCTGTTTTACTACTTGACCTTCAATAGTCATGATCGTCATGGTATTTAGCGTCTGTGTTCCCGAATACAGGATCGTCAATTGGTCCTTCGCTGGATTTGGATATAAACGAAGGGTGCTTGCCGCATCTAAAGAATCAACGCCTAAATTCTCTGGAACTTCAAAAACAAGTATAAAACGGTTAGACTGCATTCCGCGACTCGCCTTAAAGCGATACTCCGAGGTCTTGAGATTTGTTGCAATAAGCATTTCCGTATCGATCAAGTAGATTGGTTGATCCTCTAAGAGCGTTCCTTCTAACTGATCCATTCGGATGGTGAAATTAAGGGACTCTTCGATTACAGAAGCAAAGCCAAGATCTATTTGCATTCCCGGATCAAAAGGTGAAGTCCCTTGGATAGAGAGGGAATTACCTTCTACACTTTTTGAAAATATAGAAATAGCAGATGCAATCCGCTTCGAATCATAACCACGCTCCATTCTTGGGCTCGCTGCGTCTAAAAAGGCGATAAGGGTGGTGCTTTCGATTTGGTAGTCCTCATTGCGAACGTTGATCCAAAGTCTATCTTTTGTTTCATTGGCACGGTATTGATCGTTTTGGTCAAGGACACGCATCGTATTTGTAAAAAGGGCATTGGCTTCTCCTCCTTGATCTGCTTTAATAGCAAAACCTTGTCCAGAAGCCATATAACGTCCTGGAGCTGTTCCTCCATTAGCAGCGGCGGTTCCTGACCCTATAGCTCCAGACTTATTATATATGGAGATGTCATTCATAGAGTAGTTATTGGTCAAGTAGCCGGGGATTGTATTGCTGGGTGCAGTGAGGTGTTCCCAAAAGTAGACCTCACTGATCATATCGTTGTTGTCAATAAGCATATCGATATCAATGGCCGAAGCATATGGATTACCCATCAGGTTGAAATTGTTTTTTTTAATGCCATTGTACTGAATAGCATATGGGATGTCTCCATTGTTGAGTACTCCTTTTTTATATGTTACATCGTAGGTTGATCCCCCATCAGTCGCAGATGCTTGAGGATAGACCACAAGACCGTCTCCGGGAATTAAAAGCTCAGATCCGATATAGTTTCCTAAAAAGGAGTTGTCAGCACCTACGAATATTTCAGCACCAAAATAAGGATCCATTGGATCTGTGGTCTCTAGTGAAGGATCTACCGTAAAGTTGCTAGAAATTACCTCGATAATTCTGAAGGAATGGTCATAGGCTCCGTCTCTAGTTTCTCCTGTCATAGGACTACTCAGGAACATAAATCCGAGGGGCGCCAGCGTTGGAGTTGTTTTACGAACTTCAATAGTTCCAACACCTCCTTTGCTAATCGTTCCCAAAGCATCTATTTGAACAAGACTTCCTTCATGCGCAATAATGAGTGTTCCTTTTATTGTAATATGACTCGCCACGGAAGCCCACTCACCCCCATTAATTGTTAATGTAGCTCCTGTACTTACCACAAGATCACAAACGGTAAGATTTGCAGTAGTTGTTGTATAGTCTTCAGTAATTACAGCCTGCGTATTAGCATCAGGAGTGCCATTGTCCCAGCCACTCGCAATGGTATATGTTGATATGGTAGCACAAGTAGTAGGAGGTGGGAGGTTGATGTTTAACGGACTACCCGTATCTCCAGTAGAAGAAGTAAATACTTCCGGATCTGCCGTTATATTATTGCTTTCATATCCTAAAGTGCCCGTTGCTGGATCATTGCCAGATCTGTTAATTCCAGGTAGAGCCTTTGAACCCCAAACATTATTTGTAAAATCTGTAAGCTCTGTATAGTGAGTGGCAAAGCTTTCTGTTTCATCATTTTGATACGCTACTGACCACACTACTGTAGCCATAGTATCTGTGAGTATTAATTCATCTGCTCCATTTGCCATTGTCAGCCCTTGAACTTCTAAAACCTTAGCATTTGCAGTACCCCCAAACCAAATAGTTTCAAAGGCACTTTTGTTTTTTGCAATGACGCAAAGTCCGCCGGGTTGTATTAGGAATGACGTAGTGCTTATAATATCATCATCTACATCTTCATCTCCAATACGCCAGTTTTGAATGTCTATAGCTGTCGGACCGTAGTTGTACAATTCTACAAATTCGTCGGTACTTTCAGTGCCCGAAGGGTTGCTCATGAATTCTGTGATGGCAATCGTGTTTTGCCCATAAGACAGGCATGTTGTGCATAAAGCCATAGCGAGTATGATCCTTTTTTTCATAATGCTCCAATGTTGTTAAGAGCGCTAAAATAAATGTTTCCAATACCGAGTGCAGTACGCAATGCACCTTGTAATATGAACTTTTATAAATGTTCAAAGATTGCTTTCGCGAAAGCGTACATCTACACAAACAAAAAGACCGAAGCATATAGCTTCGGTCTTTTTTAAAGGTGAATTACAACGATATCCTAGAAAATACCTCCACCATCTTTCTCGTCTTTATCTCTATTTTTTCTTGATTTTGCTTTGTATTTATTACCACCAAAACGCATAGAGAGTCCAAGGTTAATGGTATTGCTCTCCCAATTGAATTGGATGCGTTGGTTAAAGGGACGTACTCCTGTTCCTTGAAATTTCATGGTATTGAAAATGTCATTATAATTAAGACTAGCAGTCGCCTTTCCTTTCCAGAAATTGTAACGCGCTCCTATATTTGTCATGAACATACTATCGACATCAAATTGGATGTTTTGATTTGGGCCACGATAAAGTACAAAGGCTGAGAATGTGAGGTCTTTGGTCGCTTTAAAGTTATTAAACACTTTAAAATTCCAAACGACATTGTCTACTTCAAAATTATCACTACCGATATCACTGACCGTTGGATTTTCGATACTGGAATCAATAGTTTCTGCAAAAGACTTTTGAGTCTGTGAGAAAATGTCAAAACTAGCATTTAAACTCCACCAGTCATTAATTTTGTAATTCGTTGAAAGCTCAAAACCATACGATGAGGTATCGTCAAAGTTATCATTCGTAAAAATCAAGCTATTTAAGTTCGGATCTGTACGATTGTATAATAAAGCTTGATTGATCAAGTCGTTTACACTTCTGTAAAACACACCTCCAGTAATAGAACCTTTATCTAAACGTCTCGTGTAGTTGACTTCAAGTGAATTTGTAAACTGCGGAACTAAAGAAGTATTTCCAAAAGCTGAAATAAGCGGGGTGCTGAATTCACGAATAGGATTTACTTGACTAATACCCGGTCTGTCTACGCGTCTACTATAACTAAATTGATATTGATTTTTTTCTGAAGGATTATAGGTTAGAAATGCAGAAGGGTATACCTCTGTATAATCATTGCCAAAATTCCGTAAAACACTATCTCCATCTCTAGAAGCATTTATATCTGGATCTGTATTAAAACTGGACAAATCATCCGTAACAACATTAGACTCAAATGTTTCTCTTGTATCGGCATCTACATTTACAGATTCAAAACGAAGTCCCACTTGTGCCGACCATTTTTCCCAGGTCTTGTTTACAGAGGCGTATAGGGAATAAATATCACGGGTATAGTCAAAATCTGTTGTTGGTGATCTTACAAACGAATCTGGATCAATGGAAAGATTGAACGGATTGATAACCGTTTGATTGGAGGTTCGGCCAATTTCTGAATTGAAAAGACGTGCTTGAGCTCCAACTTCCAGCTTTAATGTTTCCGAAAGTGGATTTGCATAGTCTAAATTGATGGTCGTTCTTGTACGATCTGTATCTACAAAATCTTTGTAATCTTGGGCCACGTTTTGACCATTGAATAGAAAGGTTCCATTTTCGTTAGCGTCAAATATATTATGATCGATCTCTAGTTCTATGTTGTGACCGTCTTTGTCAAAATCTAACTTGTAATCTATATTGTATTGTGAAGATAGATTACTGCTTCGTTGGTCAAATGTTTGAACTACGTCATTTGCATCTGCAGGAAAATCTACAGTTACATCACCATTTACAAAACCATTGAAGGTGTTTTGATTGGTAAACACAGAAAGAGTGTTCTTGTCATTGATATAATAATCGAGCCCTACTTTATAAAGGTTAGAACTGCTGTCGTCTAGGATATTAAAGTCTTGAAAAATTTGCTGTTCAGCACGATCTAAGAATCCGAAATTATTGTTCTTATTGTAATTCCCCCCCCAACTGCTGTAGAGGTTTAGCTTTCCGTTGCGATAGTTTACATCGATACCGGTATTCCATTTGGGATTATCCTGATAAGTAAATCCTGTATTGACATTTACATTGAAGCCTAAATTTGCGTTCTTGTGTAGTATTATATTGATGATACCACTCATTCCTTCAGGATTGTACTTGGCAGAGGGATTGGTAATAAGCTCAATTTGCTTAATGGAAGTAGATGGAATTTGCTTGAGTAATTGATCTACAGGAACGTTTGATAGTTTACCGTCCACCATAACACGTACGTTTTGATTCCCTCTTAAGGAGAGGGTTCCAGATTGCTGGTCAACACTTACAGAGGGCAGGTTATTCATGATGTCTGCGGCGGTAGGACCCGCGGTTGTTAAGTCTTTACCAACATTAATTACCTTGCGATCCACTCGCTGTTCTATGGTTGTTCGCTCCGCCACAATGATCACTTCATCAAGTCCCTGGACCATTTCCTCTAAGGCAATCGTGCCTAAGTCTACTTTTCGATTTTTTCGGGTGATGTCTAGAGGAGCACTATATATCTTATATCCTATATATTGAACATCTACAGTATTACTGCCTTCAGGAATATCTTTAATCAAAAAATTTCCATCATCATCGGTGATTCCACCAGTGATAATTTGACCGTTTGCATCTCTGATGGATACGGTTACAAAAGGGAGTGGTTCTTGAAGCTGTTCGTCGATCACTTTTCCAGAAATGGAACCGATTTTATCGACGGGGTCGGGTGTGTGTGCAAAGGTCATGGAGCTCCAAAGGAGTGCCACAGCTAGAATTAACTGTTTCATTGTTGATTGTTTTTGATTGATGAATTATGTTATGCCAAATACTCGGTATAACATACTATAAGATCAAATTTTTTTCGATCTTATATAAACTAGACGATGGGTACTTTCGTTTGTTACACTAACTTTTGATTTTAACATCAAAAATTATTTGTAAAAAACACAAAAGGGCCAATTTTCTTATATCGGGTGCAGGTTCGCGATCTATAGGGATGATTTTGGGTGAGCGCTTTCGTACTTCACCTTCCTTCAGCATATCCTTCTTCTGGTTGCCAAATTAATTGAAAAAGCGATAGATCGATTGTAGGTTAGTCCATGACGAATTTAAAACCAACGGTAATAATAGAAGAACTCAGCGAATTGTTCCGATCATAGGAGTAGAAGCGAGTATCAATACTTTTTAATCCAAAATCCCAAATATGTAGTTTGGTAAATATGTCGGTATAGCTTAATCCAAAGCCAAATTGATGCGCATCATAAGTAGATAAATCATAATCTGAAGTGTAAAAATAAGAGGTTGAGAGATGTTCATTGTACGGTTGGAAATAATCAGCTGCTGTTTGATTGTAAAAGCGATACGACGGGTATAACGTGAACTTGTCAGATACTTTTACAGGAACTTCAAGGCTGGCAGTATGCGAACTAATACCCCAGTCATCGAAATAATATCGATAGAAAGAGCGCAGACTCACATGCTCGTTTATGTAATAGTTGAGTCGGCCACCAAGGGCAACTTTTAATCGAGTTCCAGGCAGGCTTTCAATATCCTCAGCAAGGTGAAAATTTTCAATAAATGAATCGGCAACATCACTAAAATACACCCGTTGGAAGGGCGTAGAGAGGGTTCCATCTTGTGTAATAACATCTACAGCTAAGTATCCTTGCATGCGTTTACTTAATATCTGAGAAAAACCGAGCCCTACTGAATACGAGTTTCTTCCTTTTCCATCCAGTGGTGTAAAGTTAGGGTTGTAAGCAGAGTTGCCCGCAATGGTTGCATTGTTAATGAAGCTATTCGTACCGTTTCCACGCAATTCTGTGGGATAAATTAGACTCCAGGAATCAATAAAAGCATTGGCACTAAGGCTAAGTTCCGTATTTTTTTCATTGAATAATTTTGTGAAACTACCGCCAACACCTATCGAGAAATAATCATACTCTGAGGAAACAGATACTTTTCCGCTCCAAATTTCATTGCGATCGTCAGAGCTATGACTGTAGCCAGTGGTGAAATTAACCCATAAATCTCCACCAGAAGCTCCAGAAGAAGCAACAAAAGGATCGGCAGGATTCTCTCCATCAAAAGCGTTGATATTACTTGAAGAAGCAGAGGTGTAAGCAGAAACGCCTGTGTCAATGGTCAATATATCATCATCGTTTAGGGGAATGGCAACAATAATAGTTGCCGTTACATCTGTGAGTGCTTCCGTTCCTCGTCCTCCTGTAACCGCAGCATTATCTCCGTCTTGAGAATAATAACTGCTTAAAAAGTCCAATTCTGTGGTCTCAAGAACTCTCTTTTTATAAGGGGCTTCACTATCCGTTTGCGCTTGAATGGTCCAAGAAGAAATGAAGAGAATGATACTAATTAGGTGTTTGTGCATGCGCTTGATTCTTTTACCTTTGCGTCGATAGTTGTTTTAGTTGCAACCGCAACCGCCTCCCGTTTTTCCGCCGTTAGCTCCAACAGCCGCCTCTCGATATGAGTGGGCAGTAGTAAGATTTCGATCACATTTCTTTTCAGCCAATGCCATGTCTGGATCATTGAGGTTTACTTTTTCATATTCCTTGACGACAACACAGGATTGTAGGCAACATAGAATGATGGAAAGGGCAATACAATTTTTGATCATTGTGGCTTTATTTTTATTTGATTAGAATGATGGATCCCTCCTATATCATCAATAATGATGCATTCTATTTCCGCCATTTGATTAATTCGGTTTATTCCCGCGTCAATACCCATTACAAAAATCGAGGTTGCGAGTGCATCAGCCAACTCGGCTTTTGGAGCAAAAACAGTCACACTTATGATTCCCTTAGCGGGATACCCTGTACGAGGGTCTATGATGTGTGCATATCGTTTGCCATCAAAAGAAACAAACTTTTCATAATTGCCAGAGGTTACAACTGCACCTTTCTTAATAGGGAGAAGACCATAGGATTTTGATTTATCCATTGGATTGGTAATTGCAATCATCCAGTCTTCACCATTGGATTGTGTTCCCCATGTATTCATGTCGCCAGATGCGTTAATAATTCCACCTTCAACACCCTCTGCGATGAGTAGTGCCTTGGCTTTATCGGCGGCATATCCTTTTCCAATAGCTCCAAACCCAATTTTCATCCCAGCTTCTTTCAAGTAGACACTGCGTTGTGTAACATTAATATCTATTTTTCCATAGCCTACCTTGGCTACGGAGGCACTTATAATATCTGGAGCAGGCATTTGAGTCATGCTTCCGTCAAATTGCCAAATGCGATCCATCGAAGCATAACTGATATCAAAAGCACCATCTGTGAGCTTAGATAACCCTATGCTTCTTTGTATTAATTGTAGTAATTCAGGATCAACAACAACGGCTTTAATGCCGGCATTTTGATTAATAGCTGAGGTTTGGGAATTTGGATCCCATGATGAAATCAATCTTTCGATGCGTTGGATTTCTCCCACGGCCAGATCGATATACGTATTTGCTTGGACTTTGGAATTTGCAATAACGGTAATGTCAAACCGACTGCCCATTAACTTGAGCGTTCGGTTGTATGTTTCTTGTGCTTTCGCGCCTGCCTGTCTGGTAGGCAGGAAAGCAATAGAGCCTAAAAGAAAAATGACTAAGAGGTGTTTCAATCGTTATGGTTTAAATGAATTCAAATGTGCAATGTATTCGGAAGCTTTCATTTTTTTATAGCTGGTCCTTCCTAAGGCAGTGCCGTCTTTATCTAAAACAACAACAAAGGGAAATATACCGTTGGGATTATACTTTTCTGCCAATGTTGCATTGGCTGTTGCTTGACTTTCGGGAAGGCTATTCTTCTTTTTTCTTGGAAAATCTGCTTGGAGCATCACATAGTGGTCTTTTGCATAGTCTTTAAACGTGTCTGTGCTCCAAACCTCTCGATCGAGTCTGATGCAAGGTGCGCACCAGTCTGATCCTTGAAAAACCAAAATAATGGTTTTGTTGTTTTTTGAAGCAATTTGTTGGGCTTCGTCCAAATGGGTAACCCAGTCTTGTGCATTTAGTTGTGTAGGTGCTATTGCAAGGAACAATAGAAGAACTGCTTTATGAAACATAGAGGATGACATTAAGAGATAAAAGTAAACTGTTAACGTCTACGAAAAACTGATTATTGTCATGAAATCTTTTGAAGACCGAGATCTTACATAAATTGTGAAAAGTTGTTGATGCTAAACGAGCGCCTTCAAGTCTTCTTGCAGTGCTTTTATACGGTCTCGCAAAGCTGCAGCCTGCATAAAATCTAATTCCTTTGCTGAAATTTCCATAGCTTTTCGCGTGTCTCGAATACGTTTTTCGATTTCAGCTTTGGTTAAATACTCTTTAGGACCTTCTGCAGCTAGGTTTATTAGAGCATCAGCTTCAAGTTTATACGTTGATTTTCGCGTAAGCGCACTTTCGAGGGATTTCTTAATCGCTGTTGGCGTTATATTGTGCTTGGTGTTGTAATCAACCTGCTTTTGACGTCTATAATCAGAAGCATCAATGGTTGCTTGCATACTCCGAGTCATTCTGTCGGCATACAAAATCGCTTTTCCATTTACATTACGGGCTGCTCTACCAATGGTTTGGGTAAGCGAACGCTGACTTCGTAAGAAGCCTTCTTTATCCGCATCCAAAATAGCGACCAAAGAAACCTCTGGCAAATCCAAACCTTCTCTCAATAAATTCACGCCCACCAAAACATCGTAGAGACCTTTCCGCAAGTCTTGCATGATTTCCACCCGTTCTAAGGTGTCTACATCAGAGTGGATATAGCGCGTTCGAATATTAATCCGACTGAGATATATAGTGAGTTCCTCTGCCATACGTTTGGTTAAGGTCGTTACAAGAATACGCTCATCGCGATCTACCGTTTTATGAATTTCTTCAATGAGGTCATCTATCTGATTTAAGGAAGGGCGCACTTCGACGATAGGATCTAGTAATCCTGTCGGTCTAATAAGTTGTTCTACATAGGTGCCTTCCGATTTTTGAAGTTCATAATCGGCAGGAGTCGCAGAGACATAAATGACTTGATTCTGCATCATTTCCCACTCTTCAAATTTTAAAGGACGGTTGTCCATTGCTGCGGGCAAACGAAAACCATAATCAACTAGATTTTCTTTTCGACTTCGATCACCACCATACATTGCCGAAACTTGAGAAGCCGTCACATGGCTCTCATCCACAACCATCAAATAATCGTCTGGGAAGAAATCCAACAAACAGAAAGGACGTGTTCCGGGTTTTCGACCGTCTAGATATCGTGAGTAATTTTCTATACCAGAGCAATATCCTAATTCTCGTATCATTTCCAAGTCAAAATTGGTGCGTTCTTCCAAGCGTTTTGCCTCTAAATGTTTTCCAATCTCCTTAAAGTAATCAACTTGTTTCACAAGATCTTCGCCTATAGAATTAATAGCGCCTTGGAGCACATCTGGGGATGTTACAAACATATTAGCTGGATAAATGCGCAAGCTGTCAAAGGTTTCTAGTACTTGGCTATTTGTAGGATCAAAGGCTTCGATTTCTTCAATTTCATCACCAAAGAAATGGATGCGATATGCAATATCAGAATAGCCTGGAAAGACTTCCACGGTATCTCCTTTAATTCTAAAATTTCCGCGATTGAATTCGGCTTCAGTTCTAGAATACAAACTTTGGACAAGTTGTTTCAAAAGCATCGTTCGTGCAATGACCTGATCTCTTTTTATGTCGGTGATGTTTTTTTGAAATTCAGCAGGATTTCCAATCCCGTATAAGCAAGACACTGAAGCGACCACAATAACATCTCTGCGACCAGATAGCAGAGAGGTCGTTGTGCTCAAACGCATCTTTTCTATTTCTTCATTGATCGAGAGGTCTTTTTCGATATAGGTTCCAGAAGAAGGAATATAAGCCTCTGGTTGATAATAGTCGTAGTAGGATACAAAATACTCCACTGCATTTTCTGGAAAGAAAGCTTTAAACTCACTATACAATTGGGCCGCTAAGGTCTTGTTATGCGCTAGGACCAAGGTTGGCTTTTGTGTCTGTTCAATCACATTGGCAACAGTAAACGTCTTTCCACTTCCAGTAACTCCAAGCAGGGTTTGGTAGGATTCTTTTTGATCGATCCCTTCTACCAGAGCCTTTATCGCTGTAGGTTGGTCACCTGTGGGTTTGAATTCGGAGTGGAGTTTGAATTTCAAGTTGGAGCTTTTTTACGAAACTATGACTTTTTATGCTTGCGCGAAAATGTGAGCAGCCAATTGTGTTGCTACTTCTTTAAAGCGCAGAATCTAGATGGATCAAATCAGTATAGGGAGTCCGTACTTGTAACTCAATATTAAATATTGAAGTCAAAAATGTATTTTGAATTACCTAGTTAATCAATCTCTAAGGCTTCATTCAGTATGTTCATATATAGAGACGAACACCGCTATAAAAACAATTCCATCGCGATACAATCCAGCGAACTTTTTAGTACTTTGCCATATGCTTAAGTTTGTGTACGACATCCGTCATTTTTTTGAGAAACATGGATTTTATGTATCCTCACGGCTTGCCGATCGGTTAGGTATTCGAGCCAAAAATGTTCGCCTTTTCTTTATTTATGTGTCATTTGCGACACTAGGGGTGGGGTTTGCTTTGTATTTGACCTCTGCATTTTTATTACGGCTCAAGGATTTGGTATACACGAAGCGGACTTCAGTTTTTGATTTATGATGATTCCACGACTATTTGGTAATAAATTACTCACAGCGCTTACCTTTATGTTGGCTACCTTGATTATTGGAATTCTCGGCTTTCGATGGGTGGCCGACTATACTTGGATCGATGCGGCTTATATGACCGTGATTACGATTACAACGGTAGGTTTTGGGGAAGTAGTGCCCTTGACGCCAGAGGCAAAAATATTTACAATACTACTTATATTGTGTAGTGTTGTCATTGTAGGGTATACCATCACTGTAATCACCGAATATATCATAAGTAGAAATTCATACGAAACTCTAAAACATAAAAAGGTGCAAAAGCGAATTGATCATTTGGCAGACCATATTATTATTTGTGGATATGGTCGTAACGGCCGACAAGCGGCTGAGAAACTGAAAGCGTATAATAAGGCTTTTGTTATTATTGATAGAAACGAGGCGACGATTCAGAAATACGGAGACGATGATATACTCTATGTCCATGGCAATGCTAATGAAGACGAAATTTTACTATTGGCCGGTGTTGAGAGAGCGGGTACTTTAATCACCTCTTTGCCTGATGATGCAGATAACTTGTTTGTGGTACTAAGCGCTCGTCAATTAAATAAATCCTTAAATATCATAAGCCGTGCAGAGGTAGAAACTTCCCAGAAGAAATTACGACTTGCAGGCGCTAATAGTGTGATTATGCCCAATCGAATAGGAGGAGATCATATGGCTTCTTTGGTCGTAGTACCTGATTTGATTGAGTTTTTGGACAACCTATCCGTAGTAGGAGAGGAAGATAGCTTGAATGTAGAAGAGATTCGTTTTGACAATGTGTGTACGGATGGAGTGGAGGCCACTATAAAAGAAATTGATCTGCGATATAAAACAGGATGTACCATTATTGGATATAAGTCGGCTTCAGGGAAGTATATCGTAAACCCAGGTGCCGATCACGTTTTAGAAAAGGGCTCAAAGCTTATTGTGATTGGTCGTCCTGAGCAAATTCGCAAGTTACACGAGACCTTCGGAGTATAGGTAGCTTCATGTATTTAACAATACATTCCTTTGATTAAGGGGCATTTTTTTGCATATTGCTGCCTGAAATAACAATAACTTAATACACACATAATGATGAAGAAATATCTTCTACTACTAATTGGAATGCTAAGCTCTGCGAGTCTTTTCGCTCAGGATGCTGCCGAACAAGGGATTGATCAAAAAATTGATGAAGCTTTTGGGAGTGCAACGGGTTGGTTTGTCGATTTTATTTTCTATCAAATTCCATTTGGTGAAAATGTAAAAATATTTTGGGTGTTGTTCCCGCTAATCTTAGGGGCCTTGTTTTTTACCATCTATTTCAAATTCATAAATTTTACAGGATTTTGGACGTCCATTAATATTGTAAGAGGGAAGTACGATGATTTAGATCATCATGAATCAATGGTAATGGCAGGTGACTCTACACCGGGAGGTGATGCTATCGAAACGATAGCGATTGAAGGTCATGAAGGAGAGGTAACTCACTTTCAGGCGCTCACCGCTGCATTATCTGCAACCGTAGGTTTAGGTAATATTGCTGGAGTTGCTATAGCGGTATCCGTCGGGGGTGCCGGTGCAACGTTTTGGATGATCATTGCAGGTTTTCTAGGGATGGCCTCAAAGTTTGTTGAATGTACTCTTGGGGTAAAATATAGAGATATTGAAGCCGATGGTACCGTCTATGGTGGCCCCATGTATTACTTGACTAAAGGTTTAAAACTAAAAGGAATGGCAGGACTTGGTAAAGTCTTGGCTGTTCTTTTTGCAATTTTTGTAATTGGAGGTTCTTTTGGTGGAGGAAATATGTTTCAAGTGAATCAAGCTTTTCAATTGGTAGAAAGTATCACCGGTGGAGATGAGTCTTTTCTTCACGGAAGAGGATGGTTGTTCGGTATCGTTATGGCCGTATTTGTCGGAATTGTAATTATTGGAGGTATTAAGAAGATTGCTAAAGTAACGGATAAGATTGTTCCTTTCATGGTCGTGATTTATGTGGCTGCATCTCTCTTTGTGATTTTTGCAAATTATACGATGATAGGCGATGCCTTTATGCAGATTTATGATGGTGCTTTTAGCCCAGAAGGAGTTGCAGGTGGAGCGATAGGTGTTTTAGTTCAAGGATTCCGAAGAGCAGCATTCTCAAATGAAGCGGGTGTTGGTTCAGCGTCTATTGCGCATTCAGCAGTAAAGACTAAGTACGCAGCTAGTGAAGGATTAGTGGCATTGTTAGAGCCGTTTATTGATACGGTTGTCGTATGTACAATGACTGCTTTGGTATTGATTATTACGGGTAACGTAACTTCTGAGAACTCTAGTCTAAATGACGCGCAAGCAATCTTATTAACTTCTGGAGCATTTGAATCTGCTATTTCTTGGTTCCCATATGTTCTTACCGTTGCCGTAGTATTGTTTGCCTTCTCTACAATGATTTCATGGTCTTACTATGGATTCCAAGGATGGGCTTATCTTTTTGGAAGATCAAAAAAGATGGAATATTTATATAAATTCATCTTCTGTATTTTTGTTGTGATAGGGTCTGCTGCAAGTTTAGGATCTGTCATAGGATTTTCGGATGCAATGATTTTTGCGATGATGGTGCCTAACATGGTGGGTATTGTTATCCTAGCTCCAAAAGTAAAAGAAGAATTCAATAAGTATATGGCTGCGATTAAAGAGCGTAAAAGTGCGTAGATACCATATATCATGAATACATTTAAATCCCACTTCGTTTATGACAAACAAAAACGAAGTGGGATTTTGCTTTTTATAGGCGTGATCCTCTTAAGTGCGTTAGGGTATTTGTTGTACGTCCCTATCGTGGATGTAGTACTCACTCCAGAAGAAGAAATCGCTTTGCGGATGCTAGAGCATCGCATCGATTCCGTGAAGCAAATTGCCAGTGAAGAGCGGAAGCCCAAAGTGTTTCCTTTTAATCCTAATTATATTACCGATTACAAAGGCTATACGCTTGGTATGTCCGTAACAGAGATAGATCGCTTGCATCGCTTTCGCGAAAGCGGAAAATGGATTAACTCTAAAAATGATTTCAAGAAAGTAACAGGGGTTTCTGATTCACTTCTGGCGCATATCGCGCCCTACTTTAAATTCCCAGATTGGATCACAAATCCTAAGAAAAGGGCAGCCTACTCAAAAAAGAGATCCTGGAAAACACCCGAAGAAAAAGGAATGTTAAATAGTATTTCTTGGGATCAACTATTGGCCATAGAGACCATGGACGAAGAATCCGCTGGCAAGATTCTAAGACACCTTCAGAAAATAGGAGGGTACCAAGTAGATCAACAGCTGTATGATGTTTACGGAGTGCCTACAAAGCTCAAAAGAGCGGTGCTCAATGAGTATACGGTGAAAGAAAAACCTACTATCACTTATTTATATGTAAATACAGCCACAGCCTCAGATATGGCTACAATCCCTTTGTTGTCTTTCGATCTCGCAAAAGAAATCGTAGATTATAGGATATTGCACGAGGGGATTCAAACGCTTGACGAATTGCTGAAATTGGAAGGAATGACGGACTATAAGTTTGCGAGAATTCGACTATATTTGAAGATTAAATAAAAAAAGCTGCGAAATGAATGTCTTTTATGATAATATCGTAGCGCTAGAGGAAAGAAAATGACAGATATGTATTTTACGGAGGAGCATGGTCTCTTTCGAGAGAGTTTAAGAGATTTTCTTCAAAAAGAAGTAGTTCCCCACCTTGATAAATGGGAAGAAACGGGAACTATTGAACGCTTTATTTGGGAGAAAGTTGGAGAGATGGGATTTTTTGGAATTGCATATCCCGAAGAGTACGGAGGGATGGGGTTGGATTTTTTCTATACCGTAATCTTCTTGGAAGAATTACAGCGAATTAATTCAGGGGGGTTTGCTGCCGCGATGTGGGCACATGCTTATCTAGCAATGACTCATCTCAATGCTGAAGGGGATCATCGTATCAAACAAGAATATTTGGCACCAAGTATTACGGGAGAGAAGATTGGATGTTTGTGTATCACGGAGCCGTTTGGTGGAAGTGATGTTGCTGGTATGCGAACGACCGCTGTTAAAAAAGGGGATCATTATATCATGAATGGATCAAAAACATTCATTACAAACGGAGTCTATTCCGACTATCTAATAGTAGCAGCAAAGACAGCTCCGGAACTAGGAGGAAAGGGGATGAGCATCTTTGTGTTGGATCGTGACATGCCAGGTATTACAGCTACTAAATTAAACAAGTTAGGGTGGAAAGCTTCTGATACAGGAGAAATCGCTTTTGACAATGTCAAGGTGCCTGTGGCTAATTTAATGGGAGAAGAAAACAAAGGGTTTAATTATATCATGCAGCACTTTGCGTCAGAGCGTTTGATCATGGGGATTAATGCCCATGCTAGAGCTGAATATGCCATTGAGTATGCTTTGGGGTATATGAAGGAGCGCACTGCTTTCGGACAGACAATCGATCGTTTTCAGGCGCTACGTCATAAGATCGCTGAGCAAATGGCTGAAGTAGAGATGTCCAAGGCGTTTAATTACTCAATAGCGTACCGCATGAATAAGGGTGAGTATGTTGTCAAAGAAGCGACGATGTCGAAGTTGACCGCTACTAAAATTGCCGATGAAGTTATCAATAACTGCTTACAAATGTTAGGTGGGTATGGATACATTGAAGAGTACCCAATGGCACGTATGTTACGTGATAGTCGACTAGGTCCCATAGGGGGAGGAACGTCTGAAATACTTCGAGAAATCATTGCTAAAATGATCATCGATGGGAAGACTTATAAGCCACCGACAAAATAATTTTAAAAAATATGCATTGCAGGTTGTCAAAGAGAAGAATAATACTATCTTTGCGCCCTAATTATTCACCAAGAAAGGAGGTACATCTATGTTAATCATACCAGTTAAAGACGGAGAAAATATCGATAGAGCGCTGAAGCGTTTCAAGCGTAAATTTGATCGAACAGGAACAATGCGTGCATTGCGAGATCGTAAACAATTTTCTAAACCTTCTGTAGTAAGAAGACGTGAGATGCAAAAGGCATCTTATATACAAGGTCTTAGAGATAGCGAAAATATCTAGAGATATCTTAAATCCGTCG
>JBLHXM010000046.1:0-25223 GCA_047630395.1 Dokdonia sp. | reverse complement strand
AGGGCAAGCCTTTGGGTTAGTAGGAAATAATGGCGCAGGAAAAACGACATTATTTAGTAGCCTGCTAGATTTGATCCAACCTACTACAGGCTCTATTGAAAACAAAGGATTTGTTGTCAATGAAAGTGAAGAGTGGAAGTCACACACCGCTTCGTTTATTGACGAATCATTCTTGATTGGATATTTGACGCCGGAGGAGTATTTCTACTTTATCGGAGACTTAAGAGGGCAGAATAAGGCAGCGGTTGATACTTTACTCGCTGGTTTTGAAGACTTTTTCAATGATGAAATTGTTGGAAAGCGCAAGTATCTGCGTGATTTGTCAAAAGGAAATCAGAAGAAAGTGGGAATTGTTGCGACACTCATCGGAAACCCTGAGGTGATTATCTTGGATGAACCTTTTGCAAATTTAGATCCAACCACTCAAATACGATTGAAGGGTATTATTAAAAAAATGGCATCAGATCGAGATGTAACGGTATTGGTTTCAAGTCATGATTTACAGCATGTTACAGAGGTTTGTGAGCGCATTGTAGTCCTTGAAAAAGGAAATCTAGTGAAGGACATTATGACATCTCCAGAGACGTTGAAAGAACTGGAACATTATTTTTCTGGAAAGGAGCCGCTCTTGGCTTCCGCAGAAGAAGAGTAGAAATATGTAAAAATAGTTTTACAAAAGGCGTCTATTTAGATGCCTTTTTTGCGTTATCCAATGTTTCTATTCATCGCACACACAAGGGAATCTGGTAATTTGCAGGCCTAAATTCCAATTTTTTCAAAAAGAAACGTATTTTTACAGACTGCGATACTAAAAGCAGTGTTTTACTGTTTTTATCTTAAATAACAATCAGGTTTGAAGCAAAACGTACGTTACGCAATTTTAGTGGTGCTGGCTACAGCAACAATTATTGGCTGTTCTCGAAAGAAAAATTCCTTCGTCAGTCGGAATTTTCACGCAGTTAC
This sequence comes from Dokdonia sp., assembly GCA_047630395.1. GTDB lineage: Bacteria > Bacteroidota > Bacteroidia > Flavobacteriales > Flavobacteriaceae > Dokdonia. The sequence goes on along the minus strand of JBLHXM010000046.1, from coordinate 24,260 downwards.
AGCGGAGTTTAATCCCATGTATAATGGGAATGTAGCCCTTGAGCAAGGATTGGAAGGGTTGGCAAATACGTATCAAGATAATTATTGGCAAATTCTGGCGGTTGAACGCGTTCAATTATTTGAAGATGTTACGAAGCCGGGAGATACTAAGAATCCTGACTTTGAAAAGGCAGAAGAAAAGGCAGTAAAAGCCATTCAGCGGCATTCAATTAGAATTGATGGAGAGGAAAGCAATCCGCAAATGGATGAGGCTTTTATTCTTCTTGGAAAATCAAGATACTATTCCCAACGCTTTATTGCTGCATTAGAGTCTTTCAATTATATCCTTGCTTATTATCCTGCAAGTAACAATATCGCTCAGGCTAAAATCTGGAAAGAAAAGACAAATATTCGATTGAGCAATAACCAAATTGCGATTGATAACTTGCGTAAGTTATTTAAGGTTGAAAAGAAATTGAAAGACCAAGATCAAGCAGACGCATATGCTATGTTGAGCCAGGCGTTTACAAATCTTAAGCAGCATGATACTGCTTTAATCTATATGAAGGATGCAGCTCGCTTAGCGCGAAAAGCAGACGAGCGGGGCCGATACCATTTCATCAAAGGACAGTTGTACAATGCCTTGACCTTTAAGGATAGTGCCAATATGGCTTTTGACGAAGTAATTGCTTTAAATAGACGCATCCCAAGAAAATATTGGATCAATGCACAGATTGAGAAGATCAAAAATTTCGATTATGAGACTGGGGATATTGCTGTTCTTTTGGAGCATATTGAAGCGCTGGTAGAAAATAGAGAAAACAGACCTTTCCTAGACAAATTATATTATACGAAGGCAGAATATTACATGAATGTTGGGATGGAAGACTCGGCGATCGTTTTGTACAATAGATCACTAAGACAGAATAGTCAAGACCAATACCTCGTGTCGAGAGATTATCTTTCGATAGCTGAATATAATTTTGACGCTACTGAATATCGAGTAGCTGGCGCTTACTATGATAGTACGTTGAGTCAGTTGAAAGATCGTACACGAGAACATCGTCAGATCAAGAAAAAACGCGATAACCTTACGGACGTTATTAAGTATGAAAATCTTTCGCAACGCAATGATAGTATCATGAAGCTTGCGGCAATGTCTGAAGACGAGCAACGTGCTTTCTTTGAGGAGTACATAAAGAAAATCAAAGAACGTGCGAAGCAAGATTCGATACGAAAGGCTGATATCATCCGTAATAACGAATTTTATAAAAAAGATGTCGCTATTGGTGGTTCTAAAGGGACTAGTGCTAAAGGCGGTCGAGCTGGAAAATCTGGCGGTGCTCAGGTAGGCGAATTCTATTTCTATAACGGAACGGCTGTCGCTTATGGAAAACAAGACTTTAGAAAAGTCTGGGGAAATCGTGGCTTAGCGGATAACTGGAGACTCTCTACCAAGAGACGGACACAGTTGGATGGAAGCGGAGTTCCTGTAGATATCGTTCCAGTACAGGATTTTGAGAAAGATTTGAATGTGGATACCTTTTTGGCAACGATACCGCGTTCTGAGAAATCGTTGGACAGTTTAAAAAGAGATCGAGATTTTGCATATTATCAATTGGGTCTAATTTATAAAGAGAAGTTTAAACTCTATCCTCGTGCGGCCAATCGTTTGGAGAGTGTATTGGGCTTTACCCCAGAAGAGCGATTGATTCTTCCTACAAAGTATAATCTGTACCAAGTATATCAGCAGATGGACGCTTCCGCGAAAGCGAATGCCTATAAAAATGATATCACGACAAATCATCCGGACTCTAGATATGCATCTATTCTGAACAACCCAGATGTTGAGCTGCAGCAGGATGCCCAGAGCGCTGAAGCGATTTACAACACCTTGTATCGTGCATTTGTAGCAGAGAAGTATGCCTCCGTACTAGAAAAATTAGATCAAAACATAGAACGTTTCTATGGAGATCCGATGGTGCCTAAGTTTGAGCTTTTAAAAGCGACCGTTTTAGGGCGTTTTGAAGGCTTCCAAGCGTATAAAAAAGCATTGAACTTTGTCGCTTTGACGTATCCCAGAACCGACGAAGGAAAAAAAGCACAAGACCTATTACAAACAGCAGTGCCATCATTGACCTTTAAAAATTTCTCTGCAGATGCAGATTCAAAAAATTGGAAGGTAGTGTATGCCTTCGATGCAAATCAAGTGGAAGAGGCTACGGCCGTTAAGGATCAGATAGACACGGCGCTTGAATCTCTAGGTTTTACAGAATTTGCAACGTCTATGGATGTGTATAATGCTTCACAATCTTTTGTAGTAATACATTACTTGAAACAAAAATCAAGAGCAGAGGGCCTTGCAGAGTTATTGGCCGTGAACAAGGACATTAGAATAACACATCCAAGTACCGTTATTTCATCAGATAATTATAAAATAGTTCAGTTACATAAGAATTTAGAAGAATACACAAAATAGTACCTTCAGAACCCCCCCTAAGTTATGTTTTCAGATAATAAAAAAGGCAAGTCTGCAGAGCCAAGTCACCAGCAAAATAGAATTAGTCAAGGAACGAAGATTGTGGGAGACATTACCTCTCAAGGAGGTTTTCGTATTGATGGTGAAATAGAAGGAACCTTAAATACACCAAATAGAGTTGTTATTGGTAAAGAAGGAATTGTCAAAGGAACAATAATATGCAAGGACGCCGATATTGAAGGACGTTTAGTGGGAACGCTTACGGTAACAAATTTACTTTCATTGAAATCTGCGGCCTTTATTGAAGGAGAGGTTATTGTAGGCCGACTAGCAGTAGAACCTGGTGCTACCTTCAATGCTTCTTGTGAAATGAAAGGAAGCGTAAAATCACTAGCCAAAGATGGGAAAAAGCAAGGGGAACGATCCGCTTAACGCTTACGCCCGATACTCAAGTATCGCTATTCAAATGTTTGCCATCATTGCAGTGGGCACGTATCTAGGTGTTAAATTAGATGAGTGGTACCCCAACAAGCACAGAGCATTCACCATTATATTTGCGCTATGCGCCGTTATACTATCTGTTGTGTTTGTTATTCGACGTATAATTACCAATTCAAAAAAAGAAGAGAATGAATCCAAGCTTTAAGAAATCTATGCAATCATTTTTGTTGCAATTTATAATTGTGGCAGTTTTGAGTTTTGGGATTCATAGTTATTTGTGGAGTTATTTTGGGGGTGAGTCGGAAATTGTAATCCCCATCTGGCAGATCTATGCTTTTTTGAGTTTGGTGGTAATCTTTATATATGCTTGGATTGCGTATCAATATAGCCGTGGTAAAACGGAAATTTTCAATTACTTTATGGGAGGAACGCTATTAAAGATGATTTTGGCGTTACTTTTTTTGCTACCGGTATTTTTTTCAGACTTGGAATCCAAGCGACCAGATGTTTTTAATTTCTTCGCTCCTTACTTTGTTTTCCTTGCGTTTGAAGTGTTTATCATCACCCAATTGATGAACCAGAAAACAGAATAAAAAGCAACAATTTTTTTTATCAAGAATTGGTGTTAATTATTGTTTGTCAATTTAGAGATTGTACTTACCTTTGCGCCAAATTTAGGAGAAGGTATATCTCATGATGAACACATTACAATCACGCAGCTTTAAAACCTTAATTTTAGGTTTAACCTTACTTTTATCTGTTTCTGCTTTCGCGAAAGCGATTCCATCGCCAGAAGGAGATCAAGAAGAGTCCTTTGATCCAAAGGAAATGATCATGCATCACGTAAAGGATGCATACGGTTTTCATTTATGGGATTACAATGGACATTCAGTTTCAATTCCTTTGCCCGTAATTCTTTGGACGGACAATGGATTGACGACTTTCATGTCTTCAGAATTCCACCATGATTATGATGGGAAGGTGATTGTTGAGAAAAACGGTGGTAGCTTCATCAATCTTCATGAAAAAGTGTACCAGTTAGATGCTGGAGCATCAGCGATTGCCGTTGATGTTGAAGGACATCCTACAAACGCACACATCCCTATAGACATCTCAATTACAAGAAACGTGCTTATGTTGTTCGTTTCAGCCTTGCTGCTTATCCTATTATTCACAGCTGCCGCAAGACGCTATAAGCGTTCTGAAGATAATGTGCCTACTGGAATCGCTGGATTCTTAGAGCCATTGGTTGTTTTTGTGAGGGATGAGATTGGAATTCCAATGATAGGGGAGAAAAAATACAAACGCTTTATGCCGTACTTATTGACGGTATTCTTCTTTATTTGGATCAATAATATTTTTGGTTTGATTCCAATTTTTAACGGAGCAAACCTGAGTGGAAATATTGCATTTACAATGGTACTTGCTGTTTTCACCTTTATCATTACGACCTTAAGTGGAAATGCAAACTACTGGAAACACATTTTTTGGATGCCAGGAGTGCCCGTTCCAATGAAAATATTCCTAATGCCTATCGAGATCATTGGAATGTTTGTAAAGCCAGTTTCGCTTATGATTCGTTTGTTTGCAAACATTACGGCAGGTCACATTATTGTACTCGCCTTAATGTCCTTAATATTTGTATTTGAAACTGTGGCTGTAGCGCCCGTATCTGTAGCGTTCTCATTGTTCATTGGAGTAATTGAGATTATAGTTACCGCAATACAAGCTTATATATTTACAGTACTGTCTGCGCTCTATTTTGGAATGGCAACAGAAGAAGCGAATCATTAATTAATTTAATTTTTATACTATGAGTTTATCATTATTACAAGACGTCGCTCAAAATTACGGAGCATTTGCTGCCATCGGTGGTGGATTAGCTGCAATTGGAGCTGGTGTTGGTATTGGAAAGATTGGTGGGTCTGCTATGGAAGCAATGGCACGTCAACCTGAAATGCACGGAAAAATTCAATCTTCTGCACTTATCCTTGCTGCCTTCGTTGAGGCGGTAGCGTTATTTGCGGTGGTTGTATCTTTCTTGAAGTAAGAGGCATTCAAAAAATTACAGTGGTAACGGTTGGTTGCCACTGTAATTTATTTTTGAGTAGTAGAAAATTTAGTTAAAAAAAATTTAGAAATGGATTTAGTAACTCCTGGGTTTGGATTGATATTTTGGACGGTAATAACCTTCCTAGTATTATTATTCATTTTACGAAAATTTGCATGGAAGCCTATTTTAGGGGCTGTAAGTGAGCGTGAGGATTCTATTAAGAATGCTCTTGCCTCTGCAGAGGATGCAAAGAAAGAAATGCAAAATTTACAAGCTGACAATCAAAAGCTTATAAAAGAAGCTAGAGCAGAGCGTGAAGCAATGCTTAGAGATGCACGTGAGATCAAAACAAAAATGATCGAAGATGCAAAAACTGAAGCAAAAACTGAAGCCGATAAAATGATTCTTCAAGCACTTGCAGCTATTGAGGCAGAACGCAAATCGGCGATTGCTGATTTGAAGAGCCAAGTAGCTTCTTTATCTCTAGAGATTGCAGAGAAGGTTGTAAAAAGCGAACTATCAAATAAAGAAAAGCAACTAGGTCTTGTTGAAGAGATGCTAGGTCAAGCCACTTTAAACTAAGTCCTAATGGGTAGTACAAGAGCAGCAATACGTTATGCAAAAGCAATGCTTGACCTTTCTAAAGAAAGTGGAAATCTTGCGGCTGTATTGAATGACATGAAGAGTGTCGTATCGACCTTGGAGGCAAGTAAAGACCTTCGTCTGGCGTTGCAAAGCCCAGTGATTAAGGGAGAAGATAAACGCGAAGTACTACGTCAAGTATTTGACGGATCTTCTAAAGAAATGGGTGGGTTGATTGATGTCCTTGTGGATAACAAACGTCCAAACCTTCTGGGAGATGTAGCGACTAGCTTTATAGGTATGTACAATAAGAGTCAAGGAATTGAAGCCGCAATTGTTACAACTGCAGTGGCTTTGACTCCAGAATTAGAAGTAAAAGTACTTGCCAAAGTGAAGGAACTTACAGGAAGTACAGACGTAAAATTGGAAAGCATCATTGATGAAAGTATCCTTGGTGGTTTTATATTACGTGTAGGTGATAAGCAGTATAATGCAAGTATCGCTAGCCAATTTGGCAAATTGAAAAGAGAATTTAGTAATAGTTTATAATAAAACTTTCGCGAAAGCGTAAAACAAATACAAAATGGCAGAAGTTAAACCAGCAGAAGTTTCAGCAATTTTAAAAAAGCAACTTTCAGGTTTTGAAGCATCAGCTTCACTGGATGAGGTGGGAACAGTATTAACCGTAGGTGATGGTATCGCGCGTATTTACGGACTTTCTAATGTTCAATATGGAGAATTAGTGCAATTTGAAAGTGGACTTGAAGCTATCGTATTGAACCTTGAAGAAGACAACGTAGGCGTTGTACTTTTAGGAAAGGCAAATGATATCAAAGAAGGTTCAATTGTAAAGCGTACAGAACGTATTGCATCTATCCAAGTAGGAGAAGGAGTTGTAGGACGTGTAGTAAATACACTAGGGCTTCCTATCGATGGAAAAGGACCTATTGCGGGACAAACGTATGAGATGCCATTGGAGCGTAAAGCACCAGGGGTAATCTTTCGTGAGCCAGTAACGGAGCCATTACAAACAGGAATTAAGGCTATTGATGCAATGATCCCGGTAGGTAGAGGACAACGTGAATTGGTGATTGGTGACCGTCAGACTGGAAAGTCAACGGTTTGTATTGATACAATCCTTAATCAAAAAGAATTTTACGATGCTGGGGAACCAGTATATTGTATATATGTAGCGATTGGTCAGAAGGCTTCTACGGTAGCAAATATTGCTCAAGTATTAGAAGACGCTGGCGCTCTTGCTTACACGACTATTGTTGCTGCAAATGCATCAGATCCTGCAGCAATGCAAGTATATGCACCATTTGCTGGAGCAGCTATTGGAGAGTATTTCCGTGATACGGGTCGTCCAGCTTTGATCATTTATGATGATTTATCAAAGCAAGCGGTAGCCTACCGTGAGGTATCTCTCTTACTACGTCGTCCACCAGGACGTGAGGCGTATCCTGGAGATGTATTCTATCTTCACTCTAGATTATTGGAGCGCGCTGCAAAGGTGATCAACGATGACAATATTGCCAAGGACATGAACGATCTTCCAGAGAGTTTAAAGCCGATCGTAAAAGGAGGAGGTTCTTTAACTGCCCTTCCTATTATCGAAACACAAGCAGGAGATGTATCTGCCTATATTCCTACCAATGTAATTTCGATTACAGATGGTCAGATCTTCTTAGATGGAGATTTATTTAACTCTGGGGTTCGTCCTGCAATTAACGTAGGTATTTCGGTATCTCGTGTTGGAGGTAACGCGCAGATTAAATCAATGAAGAAAGTAGCAGGTACTTTGAAACTAGATCAAGCACAGTTCCGTGAATTGGAAGCTTTTGCAAAGTTTGGTTCTGACCTTGATGCGGCGACCTTGAATGTAATTGAAAAAGGAAAGCGTAACGTGGAGATCTTAAAGCAAGCTCAAAACGATCCGTTTACTGTAGAAGATCAAGTAGCGATTATTTATGCAGGATCTAAGAACTTGTTGAATGCGGTACCCGTAAAAAAGATCAAGGAATTCGAAAAGGATTACCTAGAGTTCTTGAATGCAAAGCACAGAGATGTATTGGATACCTTGAAAGCTGGAAAGCTTACAGATGAGGTAACTGATACACTTGCAGCGGTTGCTAAAGACTTGAGCGCAAAGTATAACTAGTAGTAGTTCGCTTTCGCGAAAATTTGAACAATAATAACCCTTAACAAGAGCGCCAATGGCAAATCTTAAGGAAATCAGAAATAGAATCTCCTCCGTATCTTCAACGATGCAGATAACGTCTGCCATGAAAATGGTGTCGGCTGCAAAATTGAAGAAAGCGCAGGACGCTATTACGGCCATGCGTCCGTATGCAGATAAGCTTACAGAGCTACTGCAGAATTTGAGCGCAGGTTTGGAGAGTGATTCTGGAAGTAACTATGCAGACAACCGCGAGGTAAAGAAGGTCATCATCGTTGCGGTATCATCTAATAGAGGTCTAGCTGGAGCTTTTAACTCTAATATTGTTAAAGAAGTAAAGCTACTGGCAGCAACGAAGTATGCAAACCAGGAAGTGAGCTTCGTGACGATCGGTAAGAAGGCGCATGATATCTTAGTTAAAGACAATACTATTGTTGTAAATAACAATCAGGTATTTGATGATTTGACATTTGATAATGTGTCTGCCATTGCTGAGGATTTAATGGAACGTTTTGCAAACGGTGAAGTAGATAAGATCGAAGTGATCTATAACAAGTTCAAAAATGCAGCAACGCAGATCGTGACGACAGAGCAGTTTTTACCAATTCTTCCTATCGAATCTGGAGAAGCTTCTACTGCCGACTATATCTATGAGCCTTCAAAGCCAGAGATTGTAGAAGGGTTAATTCCTAAAGCCTTGAAAACACAACTTTTCAAAGGAATTAGAGATTCTGTAGCTAGTGAGCATGGTGCGCGTATGACGGCGATGCACAAAGCAACAGATAATGCAACAGAATTAAGAGATGCATTGAAATTACAATACAATAAAGCACGTCAAGCGTCAATTACCAACGAAATTTTAGAGATCGTAGGTGGTGCTGAAGCATTGAATACCTAATCTCGGCATCCCTAGAGATTGTTTAATCTATAATTTTATATCAAAAATGCCCAATCTTTTTAAGATTGGGCATTTTTTTTGAGGGCTTATCAAGCCTTGATTTAACTGCTGTTTACCCTTTTTGAGACATGGTTTGCATAATCGTTTTTAGTAAACGATGATCGGGAGTGACCGTAAACAGTGGCATTGCCCATATATTTACAGAACTTTCTTCACAAATATTTTGGTTTGAGTGGTAAGCCCCGAGATGTTCTTATCTTCGGGGTTTACTTATTTTAGAGACCAATTGAAGTCCTATGCTGCATCAAGTGCCGATTTTCTTTTTAATACCTTTATGGCATCCCTTTTGAATATATTCAATAAAAATAGATATGAAAATGTTGAAGTCACTTTTTGCTTTTATAGGATGTGTTTTAATTCCCTTGACGATGACCCAATGTGGATCTACAAAGACCGCCTTACAAGCAATTCCTTTTCAAACAGGGGAGGTATATTTTGAACAGTGGATTGCTGGCGTGCAAGGAGGAGGCTCTGGTATCGATGTATATGTTCCAATCACTGAAATGACGGATGCTATTGAATTGCAAAAGGCTTTTTTTAGAGAAAAAGTAGCTCCTTTGACCGTGTCGACTGAGAATCTATACATAGCCCGTTTTAAAACCGATCGTAATAACGAAAGGGATATTACGATGCACGCAGATGCTATTGAAGAAGCAGTTAATACCCTGGAGGTCCCTGCGTCTTTTCCGTTTCCTTTGGTAGAAGACGAGCTAGGCATTTCGTATATAATGAATGGTGTCTTGACATATTCAAAACTCACAAATATCATTCAAAAAGAAAGCATTCCTAGACCAAGTGCTCCTCCAAGGGGTGGTGTCAATAAAGGCTAATATTACGCTTATAAATTCGTTACATTTAAAAGCATCAAACACTTCTCTTCTTGAGCACATTAAAAAGCCTTTTTAAACATACATTTATCTACGGTCTAGCCACAGTGGTGCCAAGACTACTTACAATGCTATTGACGCCTTTGTATGTGGCATACCTTGCTAATCCGGCGGCTTTTGGAAAGGTTACTGAGGTTTTTGCCTTCATTATGATTTTAAACGTGCTCCTTACCTATGGAATGGAGACCTCATTTTTTAGATTTTATAGTGACAAACAATACGGATTAAAGTCTCTCAGTACAGCTCTCTTGTCACTTTTGGTTACCACAATCCTTGCAGCTGGATGGAGTTATGCAGGAATAGAATCTATATCGCAGTGGACAAACGTCGCTTCGACCTATTGGAAGTGGGTAATTGGAATCATTGCATTGGATACGCTCACCGTTATCCCTTTTGCCTATTTGAGAGCACAAAAGAAGTCCATGAAGTATGCAGTGATCAAGCTTTTTAATGTCTTCATTTCTGTGGGGCTGGTAACCTTCTTTCTCATTTTTTTACCTCAGGTTCCTGGTTTGAACCAATGGCTCCCGAAGGATGAGATAGAACTCGTTTTTATCGCCTTTTTCGTTGCGAGTCTTGTCATGTTTGTCATTATGAGTGGTGTTTACTTCAGAAAACATGAATTTGATCTGAGGCTTTGGAAAAAGATGGGAGCCTATGGTTTGCCGATACTTATTGCAGGAATTGCTTTTGCTATTAATGAATCGATTGATAAAATCCTACTTCCGCGCTTACTTCCAGAAGATATTGGAGAAACTCAGTTAGGTATTTATGCTGCCTGCTATCGTCTTTCTGTTGGAATGACCTTGTTTGCCACTGCATTTAAGTTGGGCGTTGAGCCTTTCTTCTTTAGTGAGGCTAAGAATACAAATGCAAAAGAGATGTATGCACAGATTACCAAAGTCTTCGTAATCCTCGGGTCTATCGTATTGTTAGTGTACATCGTTTTGGTGGATGTCATCAAACCTATTCTTATTCCTAAGGAAGTATATTGGGAGGCAATGCATATTGTCCCTCTTATTTTGATTGCATATTTATTTTTCGGAATCTATCAAACACTTTCCGTTTGGTATAAAGTAACAGACCAAACAAAATATGGTGCCTACATCTCTGTTGCCGGAGCCATGTTAACAATCATTATTAATACGGCGCTTATTCCTCGTATTGGATACTTGGCAAGTGCTATTGCCACGCTGGGGGCCTATAGTTTGATGATGGTGACCTCCTATGTGGTCGGACGCAAACATTTGGCTATTCCTTATGATATTAAAAACATAATTTTGTACGTGCTTTTATCCGTCGTGTTTTCGGTCTTATTCTTCTACTATTTTAGAGAATATTTTGGGATCGGGAGTTGGCAACTGTATCTTGTAGGAGCATTTATGACCGCTATTTTAGTAGGGGTTATAAGCTTTCGCGAAAAAGACCTTATACGGAGTTTGCTCAGGCGTCAATAATTGATCAATAACCTATTTTGAAGTTAGAATGAAAATAAAAATAATCAACAAATCAAGTCACGCTTTACCACATTATGAAACGCTGGCAAGCGCAGGAATGGATCTAAGAGCACATCTAGAGACTGCGGTCACTATTGGACCATTAGGGCGCACAATTGTGCCTACGGGTATATTTATGGAGCTCCCTGTGGGTATTGAAGCCCAAGTACGACCCCGTTCAGGACTCGCAGCCAAAAAGGGCATTACCGTACTCAACGCACCCGGAACTATAGATGCCGATTATCGCGGTGAAGTAGGGGTGATACTCGTCAATCTTTCCAATGAAGCGTTTACTATTGAAAACGGAGAACGTATTGCACAAATGGTCATCGCAAAACACGAACGCGCCAACTGGGAAGAAGTTTCCGAATTGTCAAGTACGGAGAGAGGTGAAGGTGGTTTTGGGAGTACGGGGGTTAAATAAAATTAATGTAAAGGCAGGAATCTCTGCCTCGATAAACTGTCCCCTTAACTTTAATCGGTTAAGAGGTTAATTTAAAGGATAACTAAAAAGAGATTCCCGCCTTCGCGGGAATGAAAAATACATTTTCAATGAAAATAATCGTTCCCATGGCTGGACGTGGTTCCCGCCTCCGCCCACATAGTTTAACAGTGCCAAAACCACTCATTCCAGTAGCTGGAAAACCTATTGTACATAGACTTGTACGCGATATCGCCAAAGTCCTCAATGAACCTATTGAAGAGATCGCCTTTGTCCTTGGAGATGCTGCATGGTTTGGAGATGAAGTAGTAGGGAGCCTAGTAGATCTCGCAGAAAGTTTGGGAGCACGTCCTTCCTTCTATCGTCAAGATCAACCCTTAGGAACTGGTCATGCTATTATGTGCGCTGAAGAATCTCTCTCTGGCCCCGCTGTAATTGCCTATGCTGATACTTTGATTCGGGCGACTTTTGAACTAGATCCAGAAGCCGATAGTATTATCTGGACTAAAAAAGTAAAAAACCCTGAAGCGTTTGGGGTTGTAAAGTTAAACGCAAACCAAGAAATCGTTGAGCTGGTAGAAAAACCGGAAACCTTTGTTTCTGATCAAGCCGTGATAGGGATATATTATTTTAAAGATGTAGGCGTTCTTAAAGGAAAGCTGAAAGAAGTCTTGGATGAGAATATTATGAATGGTGGCGAATACCAAATCAATGACGGTATTAAAAAGATGATGGCCGACGGGAAAGTATTCAAAACAGGAACCGTAGATGAATGGATGGATTGTGGTAACAAACAAGTAACAGTAGAGACAAATGGTCGCATGTTGCAATTCCTTCATGATGATGGGGAAGAAGAGCTTATTGCCAAAAGTGCAACCTTGGAAAATGCGAGTATCATTCCGCCTTGTTTCGTGGGGGAAAATGTAATTTTGGAGAATGTTACGATTGGACCTAATGTATCTATTGGAGATGGCACAAAAATTGTAAATAGCACCATTAAAAATAGCCTGATACAAACCAATAGCGTGATTAAGAACGTGCAATTGGACCAAGCTATGATAGGGAATCATGTAAAATATGTTGGTAACTTTACCCAAGTGAGTTTGGGAGACTATACCGTTTTAGAATAAGCCTTTTGGCGAAAAGGAATGGATTATGAATAAACATGCATGCGTATTACTGCTTTTCTTGTGTCTGAGTATGCTTTCGCGAAAGCATATCCACGCACAAGAAGCCACGCCCTTTGCTGATGAAAATGTAGACGATTTAGAAGATGTATCTGATGAATTTCAAGAATCATTTTTTGAAGCGTTGAAGCAAAAGGCGATCCAGAATCATGATCGCGCAATCACTGCGTTGAATAAATGTATCCAACAAGAACCCGACCGTGCTTTTCTCTATTTTGAACGCGCCAAAAACGAAGGCGCTCTCAAGCAATACGACTTGGCAGAGCAGGATCTAATAAAAGCATTAGAGCTGGAACCCAATCGAGAATCAATGTTGGCGTTGTTATATGACATTTACTATAAAACTAGAGACTATACAAAGGCAGAAACAACGGTAAAAAAGCTAATTCCCTATAATACGCAGTACAAAGAAGATTTAGCGCGTATCTATTCACAGACAAAAAAGTTTGAGGAAGCGATCGATCTGCTCGACGAGTTAGATGTAGAAAAAGGAATGGATTTGTATCGCCAGCAACTGCGTGCTCGCATCTATAAACAATCCGGTAACAGCGCTCTGCGTACCCGTGCATCCGAAGCCAAGATTGCCGCCGATCCAAATAATGAAGCAGAGTACCTTAAATTAATTTTCTTTTATAGCGAGGAGGGCAACAGTGCCAAAGCTTATGAAGCAGCCTTAAAGCTACAAAAAATCAATCCTGAAGCCGATGAAGTACAACTCGCATTGTATAAATTTTATTTGGGAGATGGTAAAGTGACTGAAGCCATTCAGTCCATGAATACGGTGTTACGAAGCACACGCATGGATGGAAAGGCAAAACATAGGGTATTAAACGATTTCCTGAGCTTTGTGAATGAGAACCCTGCCTATCAACCCCAACTCGACGAAGCCATTGCCATTTTTGATACGCAAGTCGCCGATGCGAATGTCTATCAACAGCTCGCCAATTATCATCTCAAAAGGGGAGAGAAAATCAAAGGGTTGAAGTACTTTGAAAAAGCATTGGCAGCAGATTCTGAAAATTTGGAATTGATTAAAAACACTGTGCTTTTGCAGTTGGACACTCAACAATATGAAAGTGCCACTAAGGTGACCCGCCAAGCGCTCGATCTTTTTCCTTCCCAACCTATTTTATACCTAACCCAAGGGGTTGCCTATAACAAATTGGAAAAATATGACGCCGCTATTGAGAGCTTAGAAATAGGCATCGACTATATTATTGAAAATATCAAAATGGAATCTGATTTCTACCAACAACTAGGCGAAGCCTATACCGGGAAAGGAAATGTATCCAAGGCCAGTACTTTCTTAGAGAAGGCTAAATTACTTAAAGCTCAGTTAGACTAATGAAGTATATATTGATTCTGTGTAGTGTATTCATTTTTGCAAGTTGCGGGAGTACAAAGACCATAAAAAACAACGGGGAGGTGGAAGATATCGCTACTGCAAAACTCATTTCAAATTACTATAGCAACACCTTTGAATTCAAAACCTTAGCGGCTAGAATGAAGGTGCGTTACAAAGATCGAAAGAATAGTCAGAGCGTCACCGTAAGTCTGCGGATGGATAAAGGAAAAACCATTTGGATGAGTGCTTCCATATTAGGAATATCCTTAGCCAAAGTGAAGGTAACCCCCAGAAGTGTTTCGTATTACGAGAAAATAGGCCGCACCTATTTTGATGGAGATTTTAAATTTCTAAGTGAGTATTTTGGAGTGAATATGGATTATGAGCAATTGGAACGTTTACTCATAGGAGAAACAGTCTATGACCTTCGCAAAGGGGAGTACGCCATTGATCAGGTGGAGAACCAGTATCAAATTACGCCTAAGAAACAATTGGAAATATTAAATTTATTCTTTATTCTAGATCCTGAAAATTTTACGCTCAAAAAACAACAGGTAACGCAACCTAAGGATAATCTATCGTTAAGTGTGGATTACCGAGCGCATCAACAACTGGAAGGCGTCACCTTCCCGAAAAACATCTTCATAGAGGTTCTTGATAATACGGATAAAACAAGCATTGATATTGAATATAAGTCGGTTGAGCGCAATGTTGATCTGAGATTTCCGTTTACCATTCCTAACGGATATAAAGAAATCAAATTTTAGTGTCACTGCGCAACCACATTCATAGCATCCTTATTATTTGCTTCCTTTTAGGATGCATAACCCCTGTTTGGTCGCAATCTAAGAAACAGCAAGAACTCGAACAGCGACGTGAATCGTTGCGGAAGGAAATGCAGCAATTAATGTACTTGCGTGAAGGCAATAAAAAAAAGGAACGCTCCGAACTGAATCAAGTAGAGGACCTAGATCAACAAATTGAAGTACGTCAAGATCTTATCAAAATAACAAATAGACAAGCCAATTTACTCAGCAGAGAAATTGATGAGAACCTCAATAAAATGGAAAACCTCCGTGAGGAACTTACGCTATTGAAAGAGGATTATGCCGACATGATACGTAAGTCTTACAAGAGTAAAGGAGGGGAGAGTAAGGTGATGTTTTTACTTTCTAGTGAGAATTTTAAGCAAGCGTACAAGCGTGTACAATACATGAAGCAGTATGCCAATTATAGAAAGAAGCAAGGCGAACAGATAAAGGAACGAACGGCTCTTTTACAGAAAACAAACAAAGACTTACTACGTCAAAAGAGCGATAAAGATCTGCTTATCGCCTCAAACCGAAAGGCGAAGACACAGTTAGATAAGGAAAAAGGACAACATGATGAGTTACTCAAACTGATCCGTAAAAAGTCAGGTGTTTTTGCTGTCCAAATAAATAAAAACCAAAAGGAATCACAGCGTATTGATCGAGAAATTGACCGATTAATTACCGAAGCGATTGCGGCGAGTAATAAAAAGACAGGGAATAAAGCGACTACAAAAGGAAGTAAGACGACTTTTGCACTTACTCCAGAAGCCAAGCTACTAGCAGCCGATTTTGCATCGAATAAGGGTAGACTCATCTGGCCTGTAGAACGCGGGCGCGTGATTAAGCGCTTCGGAGTGTCGAGACATCCTACCTTGCCTAATATTACAATTAATAGTAGTGGCGTTGAGATAGAAACAGCCCCTGGTTCTCAAGCACGTGTTGTTTTTGACGGAGAAGTCTTAGCTGTTCAAAAAATTCCAGGAGCACATAGTGTAGTCACTATCCGTCACGGAAGCTATATTTCTGTTTATAATAACTTGGATAATATAGGCGTTCGCAAAGGAGACAAAGTAGAAAGAGGACAGTCTATAGGTAAGGTGGCAATATCTAATATTTCTGGTAAGACGGTTCTCAAATTTGGAATACGCAAAAACACCACCAAAATGAATCCTGCGCATTGGGTGTTGAATATGTAAGTTCAAGGAATATCATGCATGCTGCTTTTTCCTTGGACCATTCTTAGAATGTTTAACAATTCTTCGTTTATAAACAGGATGAAAGTTTGAGAATCAAACGTTCCAAACATTATAAAAACAAGGCTCTCAGCTCAGTAGCATCTTTTGGGCTCATCTTTCCTGCCAGCACTAGACTCAGTTGCTTTCGGCGAAGAGCAGCATCAAAACGCTCTTTTTCTTGATCACTTTCAGGAACTAATTCGGGTACAGGGACCGGTTGTCCTTGTTCATCGACCGCTACAAAGGTGTAAATAGCTTCGTTTGCCTTACTACAAATACCGCTTTCACGATCTTCAATCCATACGTCGATGAATATTTCCATCGAGGTTTTGAAAGCTCTTGATACTTTAGCCTCCACAGTAACAACACTCCCAAGAGGAATCATCTTGTTAAAGGCAACGTGGTTGACGGATGCTGTTACCACAATACGTCGGGAATGACGTCTTGCCGCAATACTTGCTGCTCTGTCCATACGTGCTAATAATTCTCCTCCAAATAAATTATTTAAAGGATTGGTTTCACTAGGTAAGACAAGGTCGGTCAATATGGTTTTTGATGCACTGGGTGTTCTAGAGTCCATAAAAGGCAATTTTGGGGCAAAGGTAGTATCTTATCCACGAATAACGAAAGGAGAAACAGAAATAATGGGAAAGCTTTATGCCAAATTAAAGAAACCAAAATAACCTTTAAAAAGAAGGATAAAAGTTTGAATTTAGTTTACGTCAAGGTTGAGTAACCACGCTGTTTTGTTATCATCCTTTCGGATCGAACGCAATGCCTGTAAAGCCACTTTACTATCGGAATAGCTATCATAAACTACCTGATGTAATCCAAATCTGTTGGTTCCAATTTGTCTTGCCTTATATCCTTTGGCACGCAGTTGAGAAACACGTTTAGTAGCATTTTCTTCATTTCTAAAAGCTCCTGCAACGACGTGATATCTTCCTTGTGGTTTGAGTAGGTTCAAGGTGATTGCCGGTAAAGGATTTGTAATCACAAAGGTCGCTTCTTGAATTTTAGATTCTAATTGTTGGTCGGCTTCTTGTTCTGCAGCGTAGTTATGATCTTCTACTTGTTCTAAGTAATTGTAACTCGCAAAACCTGCAAGCCCGAAAAGAACGACAACGGCGGCAGCGTATTTTAACCAGCCTCCATTACGTCTTTCAGGAGTAAATGCAATAGGAGCCTTCGCCTCAAGGGCTTCTGCTTCTTTTTTGTAAACCTCCCTAGCAACTTGTGGGGTTGTAAAAGAAGAGAGTCCAAAAGAATCTGAAAGGTAATTCAAGTGGTACGAAGGTTCGAACGTCAAATGACTTTCTGAATTAAACGCTACTTGACCAATGTTATTAAAAGCTACGTGTTCCCCTTTATGAAGGTGATCAAAAAGAAAACGTACATAGGTTGCAATTTGAAGATTGGCTTCTTCATGAGAAAGCTGCTCTGTTTTTGCAATGTAGTTAGCAAGTAAACCGTCTGTACCTACCAATTGCGCATTGAACGATAAGCGCTTTTTAGGAGGATAGAATGCATGTGTTGTTGTATGAACTTGGGCGCTCTGATGTTGCGTAAGAAACGCTCCAAAACCAGGTAAAATTACACACTCATATCGATAGAGAAGGTCACTGATGTATTGGTCTAACTGCATACGTTAAAGGTAAAAAAAAATTTAAGTTGGAAAAGAAGAAAGAGCAGTATTTATTAACAGACGCTCCTTGAGCTTAATATGTGAATTCAAAAGAGGTAAACAGTTTGTAAATCACCCTTTTTTTGATCTGGAAATAGGGATAAGTGTAAAATCATATTACCTATCATCGCAAAGGGGTTTTGGAAGATTTACTTTTCTTCCAAAGAAGTGGATCCAGTGTATTTCAATAAATAGTACTTTGGATTGTCTATGACTGAAATGGAACTTTTGGCACTACTGACCTTGCAGCAAACACCCAATTTGGGCGATGGGAGTATCAAAAAATTGATACAAATATTTGGATCTGCTCAAGAAGTATTGAAGCAGTCAAAAGGTAGCTTGCAAAAAATAGACGGATTTGGAAGTCATAAACTAAAAGTATTCGGGGAGGAGCGTTTTTACGCTTTCGCGAAAGCGGAATTAAACTATATACAGACGCATAAAGTAAATGTTTGTGCATATACTGAAACAAACTACCCACGACGTTTAAAGCACTGTATAGACGGCCCCGTACTTTTATTTACTCGGGGTAATATAGATTGGAATAATGCGCGGATTATAAGCATTGTCGGGAGTCGCAAAATCACTTCCTATGGCCTTAAAATGATTGAGAATCTCTTAGAAGAACTGGCTCCACTCCGCCCATTAATTATCTCAGGGTTTGCCTATGGCGTCGATATTAACGTACACAAAATGGCAATAAAAAAGGGCATTCCAAATGTGGGTGTACTCGCACACGGATTGAATCAGGTCTACCCCAAAGTGCACGCAAAATATATGAATAATATCGAAAAAAATGGAGGCTTTGTAACAGATTTCACAAGCAACGACGCCTTTGTACATACCAACTTTTTACGTCGTAATCGGATCATCGCTGGACTGAGTGAAGCAACAATTGTCATCGAATCTGCTGAAAAAGGAGGTTCTCTTGTGACTGTTGATTTTGCAAATGGATACAACCGAGACGTTTTTGCAGTTCCTGGTCGCGCCGATGATCCTCAAAGCTTGGGATGTAATAATCTCATCAAACAACAAAAAGCACACCTCATAACAAGCGCCGCGGACCTGCTGTATATTCTCAATTGGAAACTGGAGGAAGACACCTTAAAAACCGTTCAAAAACAGTTATTTGTCGAACTCACTGTAGAGGAAAAAATCATATGGAGCTTCCTTTCTAAAAATGGTAAAGAACAACTAGACATTATCGCGCTCAATTGTCAACTGCCAACATCTAAAATAGCAGCTGTATTGCTCCAAATGGAAATGAAAGGGGTTATTCGAGCTTTGCCAGGAAAACTATTTGAAGGGGTCTGATTTGGAAAGAATACATCTAAAAACAGCGTTGAACGCAGTAACTTCTTTTTATGAGTAAGCGTTAGATGTGTGCGACGCTGTTTAGAAGCTATAATTAGCCTTTTACTTTGACATTCACTTTTTCAGGTAATACATCGTAGCCCATATTGTACAAAGTAAATCCAAAAATATCAGCATATTGCTCGATGGTTTTGGAAATAGGTGTTCCGGCGCCATGGCCCGCGTCTGTTTCAATGCGAATTAATGTAGGTGCATCCCCTACCTGTTTAGCCTGTAATTCAGCAGCAAATTTGAAAGAATGCGCAGGTACTACACGATCGTCATGATCGCTGGTAGTGACCAAGGTTGCAGGATACGAAATCCCTTTCTTGACATTGTGTACGGGAGAGTATCCCTTTAAATATTCAAACATTTCTTTAGAATCTTCTGCGGTACCATAGTCATAAGCCCAGCCAGCTCCTGCGGTAAACGTATGATAGCGCAACATATCCATAACGCCTACAGCGGGTAAAGCAACCTTCATTAGGTCTGGGCGTTGGGTCATCGTCGCGCCAACTAACAGTCCGCCGTTAGACCCTCCACGGATGGCTAAATAATCCGAAGAAGTATAGTTCTCGGCAATTAAGTATTCGGCTGCAGCAATAAAGTCGTCAAAAACATTTTGCTTTTTCAATTGTGTTCCAGCATCATGCCAGGCCTTTCCATATTCTCCACCTCCGCGTAAGTTAGGTACAGCATACACCCCTCCTTGTTCCATCCAAACAGCATTTGCAACACTGAAGCTAGGAGTTAAATTCACATTAAACCCTCCATAACCATAAAGGATCGTTGGGTTTTTACCATTGAGTTCTAATCCTTTTTTATAAGTGATAATCATAGGGACTTTGGTGCCATCCTTAGAAGCATAAAAGACTTGCTGACTTTCAAAGAGCTCCGGATCAAAATCAATTTTAGGCTTGATAAAGAGCTCAGAAGTCCCCTTTTCAATATCGTACATGAAGGTGCTTCCAGGCGTTTTGTAGTTGGTAAAACCGTAAAACAATTCTTTTTCTTCTTTTTTGGCGCTAAATCCACCAATGCTGCCAACACCAGGAAGAGCAACGTCCCGAACAAGAACACCTTCGTAATCATATTGCATTACTTTGGAAACCGCATCGACCATGTACTCGGTAAAAAAGTAACCTCCTGCAGTAGACGGACTCAAAACATGTTCTGTCTCTGGAATAAAATCCTTCCAGTTTTCTGGTCTAGGATCTGAGGCGTCCACAGTGACAATTTTCATGTTTGGTGCGTTCAAATTCGTGACCAAATACAATGTAGTGCCCACATTTTCTATTACATAGGTATCACTATCGGTATGGTCTAGAATTGTAACTAACGGACTATTGGGTTTTGTGAGGTCCTTGAGATACAGCTTATTTCCTGAAGTAGACACTCGAGGCGAAATCAACAAGTAACGATTGTCTTCAGTAACAGTACCGTAGATATAGCGATGTTTCTCTACGGGAGTTCCTCCATAAACTAAAGTATCCTCAGATTGAGAGGTTCCTAGCTTGTGATAGAAAACCTTATGTTGGTCTGTTTTTGCAGATAACTCACTCCCTTCGGGTTTGTCATAACTAGAATAATAAAAACCTTCATTCTTGTACCAAGACATCCCACTGAATTTCACATCGATAAGAGTGTCTTCCACAATTTTTTTAGAGGCTACATCCATCACTAGAATTTTGCGCCAATCACTTCCTCCTTCAGAAATAGCGTAGGCTAGTATGTTTCCATCTTCAGAAAAACTGCGTCCACCAAGGGAGATCGTTCCATCTTCGGCAAAAGTATTTGGGTCTAAGAACACTTCGGCAGTGGAAGGATCTTCCTCAGTTTTATAACGATACATGACATATTGATTTTGCAGACCGTCGTTTTTTGAAAAATAAGTGTATGCTCCTTCTTTATAGGGCGCGCCTACTTTTTCATAGTTCCAAAGGGTCGATAAACGTTCTTTTAGTGCATCGCGAAATGGGATATTATTCAAATAATCATAGGTCACTGCGTTTTGACGCTTTACCCAACTTTCTGTTTCGTCACTTCTGTCGTCTTCTAACCAACGATATGGGTCGGCGACGTCAACACCAAAGTAGGTATCAACAGTATCTGCTTTTTTAGTATCCGTATAGTTCACTGCTATGGTTCTTAGATTGGGTTTTTGTTGTTCTTGAGTACAGGAAAAAGTGACAGCAACGAGTGCTAGAAGGACTGTTTTTTTCATGAGAAAAGGTGTTTTACGATTGCGTAGTCAAGATACAGTTTTATGCGCTTTCGCGAAAGCATAAAAAAACCCCCTAATAGTAGGGGGTATATCCTTTTAGAATAGAAGACGCTTATTGCATCAAATGTCTATAATGTCCCCAGTTTTTATAAATGAAATATCCATTTAAAACGGCTATTAATAGTGCGGGTACAATGTTAGGAGGGTCTAAGGCTGCGTGAAATAATACAACATTCACCGAGATTGGAATCAAGGCAAGTACTGCAGCCGGAAATGCTTTTTTAACAATAAATAAAACACCAATGATGGCTTCCAAACCACCTACTAAAGGCCACATATAACCACTGTCCGTAAAGGCTTGAAATAGATTTGCTGCGCCTACATTTTCGCCAAATTCAAAGTCTGGCATGAACCAGAAGAATTTATTTAGCCCAAAAGCTAAGAGCATTAATCCAAGTCCAATTCTGATGATAGTGTTTACTAATTTCATGGTGGTTAGGTTTTAAATTGTTCTCGCCCTTAGACGCCAATTGTTAAAATTGCTTACAAAATGCCAATAATTTTTCTCTTTTTAGGCGTTAAGCATTTAAGAAGTCTTGGAATGTTGAAACAAAACGACTGACATGAAGCCCATCAACTAATCCATGATGTACGTAAACGGCAAGTGACATGGTTTTTATCCCTTGAGTATCCTTCACTTTTCCATACGATAGTTTAGGAATACCGTCTTGATCCTTGAAATTGCGAGAATGCGTTATGGATGAAAAGTCTATCCATGGAAGGGAAGAGCAATGCATTACATGGACAGGGTTATCCGGTGGAAATAAGGATCCTGATGCTTTTACTCGAGCTATTTCGGCTTGTGCAGCTTTCGCGAAAGCGTGAAAGTCCTCGTGGAAGGGAATATTTGAAAAGCCAAAGGTTTCATTGTCGCGCAAGATCGTTGCACTTGCACCTATAGGGTCACAAATAAACGGCTGGCCCTTTTTATCAATACGATAGGCAAAATTTTCAATGGTATTTGCAGCGCGTAAAGAAGCGTGTAAGTAATACAAGAAAAAAGAAATTCCAGTAGACTTGGCGTGCGCATAAGCTTTAGACACATCTAAAGGCATAGTAATCCCAAAAAAGGGCTCTTCAAAACTTTGAAAAAACTCAAAAT
Organism: Dokdonia sp.; assembly: GCA_047630395.1. GTDB lineage: Bacteria > Bacteroidota > Bacteroidia > Flavobacteriales > Flavobacteriaceae > Dokdonia. Next base: position 1,762 of record JBLHXM010000046.1, on the reverse strand, counting down.
GTTCTCTGCGTTTCCAGGTGTTGAGGTCTATCTTTTGCATGCCTTAAGAGACAAGCCCATTTGCCAGTAAATACTCTGCAATTTGCACGGCATTGGTTGCCGCTCCCTTGCGGAGATTGTCTGAAACAACCCACATATTAAGGGTGTTCTCTTGTGAAAAATCACGACGAATACGCCCTACAAACACATCATTTTTGCCTTGAGCATAGATAGGCATTGGATAAGTGTTTGTATCAGGATTGTCTTGAACGGTTACTCCATCTGTTTGACTCAGAAGTTTACGTACATCATGTACGTCGAAATCAGTACGAAATTCTACATTGATCGCCTCACTGTGACCTCCCACTACGGGAATGCGGACAGCGGTCGCCGTTATGGCAATACTGGGATCGTCGAGAATCTTTTGCGTCTCATTGACCAGTTTTAATTCTTCTTTGGTATATCCATTTTCCTCAAATACATCACAGGCGGGAATAGCATTCTTATGAATAGGATAGGGATACGCCATTTCTCCTTTTTTCCCAGCAAGTTCATTTTCAAGTTGTTTCACGGCCTTTATACCCGTGCCCGTTATCGATTGATACGTAGAAACAACGAGACGTTTAATCTCGTACTTTTTGTGTAATGGAGCCAGTGACAAAACCATTTGAATCGTAGAACAGTTTGGATTGGCTATAATTTTATCATCTGTAGTCAGTGTTGATGCATTGATTTCAGGAACTATTAATTTTTTAGTTCTGTCCATGCGCCAAGCAGAAGAATTGTCAATGACAACGGTACCTACTTCGGCAAAATGAGGTGCAAATTCTAAAGAGGTATCTCCACCAGCAGAGAAAATAGCAATATCAGGACGCATGGCAATGGCATCGGCCATGCTCGTAATGATATAGTCCTTTTCTTTATAGGTCACTGTTTTCCCTACAGAACGTGCCGAGGCAACGGGAATCAATTCAGTGATTGGGAAATTACGTTCTGCAAGAACGTTTAACATGACTTGGCCTACCATTCCAGTGGCCCCAACTACAGCTACTTTCATTACAATTGAATTAAAAAGTGTCTTACTAAGAGGCGTTGCGCTTTCGCGAAAGCGAACGTTTATACATTGAATCCCAAAGTTAGGAAGGAATCATAGAATAATAGGTAATGAAAGAGGTAAAAGTGCAAGACTTTTATGCGAAAATAAAAACGATGGGTAGAGCATAAAAAAACCGCCAATATCCAGATAAGATATGGCGGTTAAATAGTTAGAAATATATAGTGTAGCGGTAATTACGAATGATTATTTCTTTAAAGAATCTCTAATTTCAGTTAACAGATCAACTTCGGATGGTCCCGGATTTGGAACTGGAGCTGCTTCTTTCTTTTTCTTTGATTTATTGTATGCTTTTACAAGCAAGAACATTACAAATCCAACAATAAGTAAATTAACAATAGAGTTGATCCAATTACCGTAAGCAATAACACCACCGCCTGCTTCTTTTGCAGCGGCTAAAGTATCATAGGTATTTCCATCCAATGCATGGTGTAAATTTTCGAAGCTCATGCCACCTGCAAAATGACCAATAATAGGCATGATGATATCTTTAACAAAGCCATTTACAACAAGACCTACAGCGCCAGCCATAATAACAGCGACAGCAAAATCTATTACGTTGCCAGTCATAATAAAATTCTTAAATTCTTTTAACATTTTGATAGTGGTTTTAGGTTTATAGAACTCTAATGTAGTGAAAAATGAAGATAAATTAACAAGGAGTTAAGA
>JBLHXM010000045.1:0-25434 GCA_047630395.1 Dokdonia sp. | reverse complement strand
CGCCCTCACCATCAATGGTTGTGTAGCTTAAATCAGACTGTAGTTTTAGTTTGTGACCTGCAAAAAACTTTGAAACTCCAGCAGTATATTGATCCGTATCTCTGCCTCCAGCAATTTCATCCAGACGGATATTGGTATATCTTCCAGAAAACTCTAGGTTGCTAGCTAATAAATAACCGGCTTGTAGATTTAAAGAGTTCCCTACATTAACAACATCTCCAGTAGCCGTGCCATCTAATTCTACCGCAATAGCATCTTCAGCGGTACGCCTAGCAAATTCTCCCTGAAAAGAGAATCCCTGATATTTAAAGATTGCATCGGCAAAGAAGGTGTTGATGTTCGTTTCGTATAATGAGCCATCGCTAAGTAACATATATCCTCCTTGATTACTTCTTTCACGTACCGCATTATTATTATGGTCATAATTAATAGCGGCCATTAATTTTGGAGTTGGCTCACGTTTTAAATCACTAGAAGAATAGTCTCCTTTACTAATAAACTCACCTAGTGGTAAGAATTCTATTCGACCTGTATACTGAAGGCCCCCTTGGTTTCCTTCGGTAACGTTTCTTCCTTCTCCTTGAGATACAGCCATCTTTTCTCTAATGACAAAGTTCTTTCCTAGTTTGTCCTTGTGACGCAATTGTAATCCTGCATCACGGTCAATATTAAAACGAGAGTTTAATAGGGAGCGATCTACAAACTGAAGGTTTCCAGAAGAGATGACTCGTTCTATGTTTCCTGGTAGCTTGGTTTGTCCTGCCCACAATTCCCAGTCAGGAGCAAAATGCCACATGACTACTGCGTCTAAAATATATCTCGGGGTATTCCTCGTAAACTCGGAGCCTCCAGAAATATCACGATTTGATAAGCCTAACTCAAATTTATATTTGAGTTTCGGACTAAAAGCGAAACCGTCAAACTTAAATCGAGCTCTACGTATTAAGAAGTTCTGATCTATCTCACTAGACGCTTCATCATTTGCATTAAGGATAGATGTAGAAAGAAATTGCATGCGCGTAGCAAATTTCATGCTCCAAGAGCTGTCTTTGGCGATCACATTGAAAATACCTTTGCCGAATTTGGAATCGATTACTTTCTGTCCAGTGGCCGTAAAAGTAAAACAAGTGCAGAATAGCACTACTAAAAGCGTAATTTTAAGTCTCATTATAAGTATTAGTTTTTGTCGAGTGCAAAGAACCGATACGTATGTTAATTTAATGTTATGTAAATATTACATTTGAGTCAAAAAAAAGGGGTTGCCTATAGGCAACCCCGCACTTCAAAATCTGGTCGACAAAAACTAATGATAATGAAATGTTCACTCAAAGATTTGAATGAGGATCAAAGATCCGCTTATGCCCTTACTTGTGTGTAATCTAAATATTACGGAATCTTTAATTTTGTATAGGAGATATGTGTAGTTTTGGTATATTTTTTTAACACACAAACACCTGTAGTCTAGTGATTTATGATTTTAATGTAAATTTAATGTTACCTAAAGCTTTCGAAATTGTTATATTTTTATTAATTTAGTGCTGTCGACAAACAAAATGTATCCTATTATGAAAAATGTAATGCTAGCTTTAGCAATTATTTGTGGGTTTGCGACAATCCAAGCACAAGAAGAAATTAAGAACAATTATGTGCTCAATGGAGATATCATTGAGGCTACCTTATATAACAGCGAAGGAACCGTTAGTCAAACCGGGTTTTACACGAAAGAAGGTGTTGTAACGGGGGAATGGGTAAGTTTTGATCGTGAAGGTAATAAAACGGCTTTAGCACAGTATGATCGCGGAGTAAAAGTTGGAAAGTGGTTCTTCTGGAACGACGACACTTTAAAAGAAGTAGATTATAACAATTCTCAAATTGCTTCCGTAAATGTTTGGAAGAATGAGGGGGCAAAAGTTGTGAGTAACGAATAGAGTAATTCTACTTTTTAGTAGAACACTTCAATTGCATAAACAAAAAAAGGTCTCCCAACGGGAGACCTTTTTATTTGGCATATTCAATCTATTAATTACGTGTCCAGCCTGTACTCCAAGAAGCGTAGTCTGCACCAGTTCCATTGTCTATTCCTGAGAAAAAGGTAGTCTCATCAAAAGTAGCACCCGTGTCATTTTTGAGATTTACAGTTACATCGTCAAAAGTAATGTCTGTTACTTTGGTATTGCCGTTAGTAACGCCTGCTCCAGTAATATTTTCTCCATCTTCATCATCTAGGTCAAAGCCTTCAGCAAATCCTGAGATGAATACATTGTTTAGTAATGCACGCGTTCCAGCTCTTAAGCGTACTGCTTCATTTTCATTAGATGATCCATTTCCGTTGATCGTAATGTTATTAATTGTTGGAGCTGACCAGAATATTGGGTTAGCGTTGTTTCCAATATCTGTATTGAAACCGTCTCCTTCGATCCCTTTATCATGAGATTGTCTATGCTCAATATATACATCTGTCAAGGTTCCAGTGAAACCTTCGGTCCAATCTACAGAGTCATCTTGTGCTCCAATTACAGAAATGTGTGAGGCGTTTACCGTTCCTCCAAAAAATTCAATACCATCATCTTTTCCTTCAAAAGCCTGGATGAAATCAATAGTAGTGCCGGTACCTACGCCGTAAAAAGAAAAGCCGTTATTTTCAGAAGAAGCATCTGCTGCACCTCCAGAATATTCAACACGTACATACTTGATGATTCCTGAGTTGTCATCAGTACTGCTGCCACCATATGCTAAGCCACCAATTTCAGAAGTAGAAGTAGCGTCACCACCTGTAACAGAGTTGATAGGTGCTTTGCCCAATACAATAAGTCCTCCCCAGTCACCAGCGTTTGGCGTCGAGGTGTTCGAAGTGAAAACGATTGGACTAGAAGCAGTTCCTTCTGCTATGATGGTTCCTCCTTGCATTACAGCAACATACACATCTGCACCACTCGTAGCTTTAACAACAACTCCAGGGTTGATGGTTAGCGTGCGTCCTTCAGGGACGATAAGTGCACTCGTTAGGAGATACTCGGTTCCAGTGGCTAGGGTAAGGTCTTCAGTGAGTGATCCTCCTATAGTGAGATCTGTTGGATCTACAGGGTCAACAGTGCCATCACCTGATGGGTTGATTGTAATATCTGCTGTGTCGTCGTCTGAGCAGCCTACGAATAATGTAGCTGCTGCGAAAAGGCCTAAAATAAATTTGTTTGCTTTCATTAGTTTTGATTTTTAGATAGTCGTTCTTGAATTTGATTAAAAATTATATTTCACTTGGAGACCTAGGTTGAGGCCTCTCTTGTAACTTGATAATGCAATGTCTTGGCCAGTCACCTCACGCACGCGTTCGATCGTTGGATTTAATACATTTTTTACGCTAGCGTTTATTTCAAGATGTTCGCTTAGGGTGTTTTTCCAGATGAAATCAAGGGTGGGTACTCCTTTTTCTATAATGTTCCCCAGTTGTCCAGATCCCAAAGCATCAATACGATCTGAGAAGTATGAGAATACAAGGTTTGCTACAGGTTTGTACGCTCCAAATATTGGGCTATAGCTTATATCTGCATTTAAAAGGAAAGGAGAGGCTCCTTGTAATTCGTCTGAGTCTCTGTCAAAAGTGGTAGAGAAAATGCCTTGAGAGCTTTTAAGATCTTGTTTTGTATAGGTATAGGTCGCATTAATACCTGCAGAAAGAATACTTTTCTCATCTTCATCTAATAGTAGTCCTTTACGTGCCTCCACTTCAAATCCTAGAACTTCGGCTCTTTCACCTGTTCTGAAGAAGCGTTGGGTTCCAGTGGCGTCATTTGCAACAACCAGGTTTACGGGGTCATTGATCGCTTTCGCGAAAGCACCCACAGAAAAAATCTCTCCCCGTTCCATGAACCATTCATATTTGACATCAAGATTGTAAATTCTAGAAAAAGCAGGATCACTCAATAAGTCTGGATTCCCTCCGATGCGTTGGGTTACATCTTCATAGACAAATGGCGCCACCTCTTTAAATTCAGGGTTTGAAACTGTGCTACTAAAACTGAAGCGAAGATTTTCATCTTCAGAGAGTGCGTACTTCACGTTTATACTTGGCAATATAAATACTTCGCTTGCATCTCTTGTCCCTGGATCTGTAACGGGTAGGTTGATTACATCGTAGGTGATTTCTTGGTCAAACAATTCTACGCGAAGGCCAGGAACTATAGAAAGTTTCTCATTTAACTCGTATACTACATCGGCATAAGCTGCATGTACATCGAGATTTCCTTCGTAGGTGTTTTCAAAACGTCCAGGTAGGTTGGTGTTTCCTAAACCGCTTGCAGGGTCAAGTGCATTAAATACTACAGTATTGAAAACCGTTCCTATATTTTGTGGGGAGAAAACATCGTTTAGATTTGTGACATCGCCAACTTCTGTATTGGGCTGGATAAAGTCATATCCATAACGGATGTTTTCAAAAACACGCTTTTTTGTACGTCCATTATATCCGAAGTTAAAGCTTAGGTTTTCAGATTGTTTGTAGTTGAAGTTGATGCGAGCGTTTAGTTCGTCGTCTGTGATGTCTTGGAAATAACGCTGGTTGTCAAATGCGATATTACTAAAGAAAGAAGCATTTGTAGTTGGGTCATTATCCAACTCAAGATCGAAACGTTCTATAGAGATACGTTTACGATCAGGTTGGCGTGCGAGTACTTTATTAAATCCAATACCCCAGTCTAGCTTCAGTTTTTCATTAAATTGGCTGGTTCCATTCAATTGATTTACAAAAATCATGTCCTGTTCAAACTGTATATTTGACTGATAAAAACCTCTGTCTGTATCTAAAATCGCATCACGATTTGTACCTAAACCTTTAGTACCAAAGTATGATACTTCATCTGTTGCGTCATTAATAAATAATGAGTTAAATTTAATCTTGTGATTTCCATTAATACGGTATACAATGTTTGCCATTGCTGTTGTATTGCGGCTATATTCATAGACTTCTGAGTTAGGGAAACGTTTTTTCTCTACCGTTGTAAAGTCAACAGCAGGTCCTTCTCTAAACTCAAAATTATTACCAAAAGAAGCGGTAGCAAAAACACTCAATTTTGATTCTTCTCCAACTTCCCAAGATTTTCCTCCGGAGATGCTTCCGTTGAGACCCGTTGTCCCGTCAGATGCAATAGCATCTACTCCATTAGATAGAATAACAGCAAATGGATTGTTCTGGTACCTATTGTAAAATCCAAAAAATCCAGTGCCTTCACTTTTGACAAAATCACTTCCTATTGAATTGGTATTTATCGTGGTTCCAAGATCCACATCCAAAAAGAATGCTCCTGTATATTCTTTAGCAACAATGTCCACATTCCCCGCAGCAAAGTCTCCGTAGAAATTGGCTGCATAGGTTTTACTTACACCTATATTTTGGATCACATCGGACGAGAATAGGTCCAGATCCATATTCTTCTTTTCAATGTTGTTTGCTGGAAGCGTTAATCCGTTATAGGTCGTATTTAGGTAACGGTCTCCTAGTCCGCGCACATATACATTTCCGCCTCCTTCTTGTTTAGAGATTCCAGAGATTTTAGTCACGGCTGCGGCGGCATTACTTACCCCTTTACGGGCAAGTTCCTGTGCACCGATACTCTGTTTGATAGTGGTTGCTTTTTTCTGATCTAGAAGCAAGGCGACCTCTGACTCTCTCCGGACTGTCGTCTTGATAATAACTTCATCCAACGCTGCGGCACTAGCTCCGAGATCGGTATTTATAGTAGTTACCTGATCTGCGATCACAACAACATCAGAAATCACCTTTGTTTCATATCCTACAAAAGATATTTCCAAAGAATAGGTTCCCGCTGCTACATTGTTGATGATGTAGTTTCCGTCAAAATCGGAGGTAGTACCTTTAGTGGTGCCCTTTATGATTACACTGGCAAAAGGTAATGGCTGATTGCCAATTTCCTTGTCCGTAAGTGTTCCGGCAATAGAACCGTTGGTTTGCGCTTGCATACCTGCGGTGCATAGTAAAATTAAAAGTAAAATAATTTGTTTCATTTCTAGGGTAAATTTCTGCTGCAAAGATGTGACGACGATACCGAGAAGGAGTTAAGTGAGTGTTATCGTATGCCGGTGATTTTTAGGAAGCCGTAACGATTGAGTTAGTTAATCGTTAACTAAATTTCCTCCATATTAGGAAAATGTTAAGAACGCGGGGTAAGTATTTGAAAGGGTGACTTTTATGATTTTTGTAAAAAGGGAGTATGTGTAGCATGGAGCGATCCTATTTGAATTTAATAGGTAGTAGTATTTCTAGAATACCTTCTTGAATATTTCCATCATACCACCTATCTTCGATGCTTGCCAAAAACAATAGGTATGATGGAATGGGAACGTCTCTTGTCGCTCAAACGACAAGGGGATACGAATAAGCGAATACGTAAAGAACAAGATGAAACACGGTTGGGGTTTGAGGTGGACTATGATCGAATCATCTTTTCATCAGCATTTAGAAGTCTTCAGGATAAAACTCAGGTGATTCCTCTTTCAAAAACAGATTTTGTACACACACGCTTGACTCATAGTCTTGAGGTAGCGGTTGTAGGCAGATCTTTAGGGAGACAGGTGGGGCGACAAATACTCGAAAAGTATCCGCATTTAGCAGAAGTGCATGGCTATCAGTTTAATGACTTTGGAGCCATTGTAGCTGCGGCTGCTTTGGCACATGATATTGGAAATCCGCCTTTTGGCCACTCAGGAGAAAAAGCCATTGGTGAATACTTTAAGAGTGGTAACGGAAAACGGTTTAAGGAGCAATTGACTGCCAAGGAATATCAAGACCTCTGTTTGTTTGAAGGGAATGCCAATGGTTTCAAAATACTTACAGAATCGCGTCCAGGTGCCTCAGGAGGATTGCGATTGTCCTATGCGACTTTAGGGGCATTCATGAAATATCCTAAAGAATCCCTTCCGGTAAAGCCTACGAAACACATCGCAGACAAAAAATTTGGGTTTTTTCAAAGTGAGAAAACCTCTTTTCAAGAAGTGGCTGAAGAATTAGGGCTTATTCAGACGCGATCTGGTGCAGATATTAGTTATTCTCGCCATCCATTGACGTTCTTAGTAGAGGCCGCCGATGATATTTGTTATACGATCATCGACTTTGAAGATGGTATTAATCTTGGGCTTATTTCTGAGGAGTATGCTTTGGAGTATATGTTGAAACTAGTGCCGTCCATTAATACTCAGAAATATTACGAACTCACAACAAAGTCGTCAAGGGTAGGATACTTGCGAGCCTTGGCAATTGGAACCCTTATAGATGAGGCTGTACAGATCTTTATGGAGAATGAAGAAGCTATTTTGAATGGTGCTTTCGCGAAAGCGCTCCTCGACAAATCCAAGTATGAAGCACAGATTACGGATATCATAAAAATTAGTGTGTCCAATATTTACCAAAGTCAGGAAGTGATCGAAAAGGAAATTGCAGGATATGAGATATTGGCAACTTTACTAGATGGACGATGCAAGGCGATGAAACCAACACTGACTCACTATGACGCACTTATTAAAAATCTTATCGATGAGGTGCCCATATCTGAGAACGCATCGATCTATCAAGAGCTTATGGCTATTTGTAATTGCGTATCTGTTATGACGGACAGCAAATCTTTGCGAATCTTTCAAAAAATAAAGGGATTGAATGTGCTCTAATAGTAAATTGCGTTAATTTTAGGCAAGACTCGTCATTATTCTTAAAATTATAAATATCTTAGTGCGATTAAAAAAAATCTTACTAAAATGAAAAAAACTTACACGCTACTGGGCCTAGTAGTAATGCTCGCATTTTGCAGTGTTTTAAAAGCTCAGGACTATTCTGGAGTGATTAATTCACATCTCGAAGCAAACAAATCAAAATTTGAGGTAACCTCTCAAGACATCGCCAACTTAAAGGTGTACAATCAGGTCTATTCTAGACATAACAAGGTGACACATGTCTATGCCGTGCAACAACACAATGGTGTTGAGGTCTACAATGCAATTGCAAATGTTGCCATTAAAAACAATGCAGTTGTGTATGTTGGTAACAATATGCAAAAAGATATTAAGTCACGTGCTAATGGGAGTGCAGCGGCTTTAAATCCAATGCAAGCTGCCGCTAAAGCTGCAAATGCTCTAGGATTAGGTGCTGCTAATTTCTCAGTGGAGTCAGTGATTTCATCTCAAGAATTTTTACTTTCTGATGGTGGTGTTTCTTTAGAAAGAGTGCCTGTAAAATTAGTATATCAGCCTTTAGAGAACGAAATTCGTTTGGCTTGGGATCTTAGTATCCACACCTTAGATGCTAAACACTGGTATAGTGTGCGTATAGATGCAACTACAGGAGAGTTATTGGATCAAATTGATTGGGTAACGAGCTGTTCTTTTGAATCTCACAATCACGTGGCACTGGAAGGCCAAAACAATACAACGACAAGAGAAAATACTATAGCTTTTGGTACAAAAACCAAAGCAAATGAAAGTGTCGTTTTTGCCGATGAGCAATACAATGTATATGCAGTTCCATTAGAGAGTCCTGCGCACGGTGATCGTACTATTGTTACAGAGCCTCAGGATCTCGTTGCTTCTCCTTTTGGATGGCATGATCTTGATGGTGTTGAAGGTGCTGAAATGACCATTACACGTGGAAACAATGTTTGGGCACAAGAAGACCAAAACGCAAATAACGGACAAGGAGCCTCTCCAGATGGAACAGATGACTTGATTTTTGACTTTGAGATTGACCTTACATTGGAACCTGTAGAATATATAGATGCGTCTACAACAAATTTATTCTACTGGAACAACATCATGCATGATGTTTTCTTTCAATATGGATTTGATGAAGAATCAGGGAATTTCCAACAAGTAAATTATAGTAGTACTGGGCTTGGAAATGATTACGTACAAGCAGATTCACAAGATGGGAGTGGCACAAATAACGCAACGTTTGGAACACCTCCAGATGGATCGCGACCAAGAATGTCTATGTTTTTATGGAATGCATCATCGGTACCTAACTTTGTAGCAAATTCGCCAGCAACTGTTGCAGGTGATTATGGATTCTCATCTGCTGGTTTTGGAGATGCTTTCCCTGTTGACGGTTTGACTGGAGATATTGCCCTTGTGGAAGATATAGATACAACAGGTGATGTAAATGATGCATGTGATCCTATTGACAATGCTGGCGATCTTGATGGAAAGATTGCTGTTTTACGTCGCGGGGAGTGTACGTTTGTAATTAAAGTAAAGGCGGCGCAAGATGCTGGAGCGATTGCAGTAATTGTAATCAATAATGTACCAGGACCAATCATCAACTTAGGAGGTACTGATGGTACTATCACAATCCCTTCGGGAATGATTTCTATGACCGATGGAGAAGCACTTTTAGCTGCTCTTGCTAGTGAAGATGTTAATGTGACTATTTCTGCTCCCGCTCCTACTGGAAAAGATGGAAGTTTAGATAATGGAATTATTGCACACGAATATGGACACGGAATTTCAAATCGTCTTACGGGAGGTGCTGGAAATTCTGGATGTTTAGGTAATTCAGAACAAATGGGTGAAGGATGGTCTGACTGGTTTGGATTAATGCTTACCATCGAGCCAGGAGATACCGCTCAGGATGTACGTGGGATTGGAACCTATGCAACAGGGGCGCCGATTACTTCGCAAGGTATTCGTCCAGCAGCATATAGTACGGATACTGCAATTAATGCACTGACATACGATAGTACAAATGATCCATCTATTTCTCAGCCTCACGGTATTGGGACGGTTTGGTCAACGATTCTTTGGGATATGAATTGGGCATTGATTGATGAGTTTGGGTATGATGCAGATCTATATAATGGAACTGGAGGTAACAATATGGCCCTGCAATTAGTTGTAGATGGTTTGAAGCTACAACCTTGTGGTGTAGGCTTTGTAACTGGTCGTGATGCTATTATTGCCGCAGTAGACCTCAATGATGAAATCATTGATAAGACAGCTGTTAAGTGTCTGCTATGGGAAATTTTTGCAGACCGTGGTGTTGGTTTTAGCGCAAGTCAGGGAAGTTCAGGAAGTCGTTCGGATCAGGTAGCTGCTTTTGATACTCCTCCTAGCGATGTGCTTGATTGTGCCCTTAGTGTAGGTGATGAGATCGAGGTGAGCCCATTCAAAGTGTATCCTAATCCTTCGAATGGAGAGATCAATATCAATGTAGCAGGTGTTCAAGGAGAAGGAAACGTAAGTATCTTCGATATCAATGGACGTCGTGTATTTACGCAAAATGTATCTCTTGAGGGAACCGTGCAGATTCAAGCACAAAACCTTTCGGCTGGTGTGTATATAATGCAAGTAAGAGGAGTAAATGCTTCACAAACAACCAAGTTGATTATTCAATAATCAAGCTTGAAAATTATAAAAGCAGAATGTCTTTCGGGATGTTCTGCTTTTTTTATGCGATAATTTCTTGAAGGACTTGAGCAATAGCCTGAGGTGAGATACCGGCAATCTCTTGTAATTCGGCGATGGTTCCATGTTCTATAAATAGATCAGGGATGCCTCGTTTCATAAGGGAGCCTTTGTACGCTTTCGCGAAAGCATAATCTCCCACAGTACTTCCCAATCCACCTATAATACAGCCATCCTCTATCGTTAGAATCGTGTGATACGTATCGAAAATAGTATGCAGGAGCTCCGTATCTAACGGTTTTAAGAATCCAATATCATATACACTTGCGGAAGTCTCCGAAAGTGCCAGCGCCTCTAAGGCGTTGTGTAACATATTGCCAATGGTAATGATGGCAATGCCATTGCCCTTATGGACGCACTGTCCTTTCCCAATATCAAGCTTTTGAAACGGTTTTTTCCAATCGATTATTTGGCCTCTACCTCGCGGATAACGGATCGCAATAGGTTGCTCTAAGCCGAGTTGTGCGGTATACATAATATTGCGCAAAGCGGTCTCATTGCTTGGGGCATAGATGATCAGATTTGGAATACAGTTCAGATAAGCAAGGTCGTACACCCCGTGATGTGTGGCACCATCTTGTCCGACAAGTCCCGCACGATCCAAACAAAAGATCACGGGGAGTTTCTGTAAGGCGACATCATGAATGACTTGGTCATAAGCTCTTTGTAAAAAGGTAGAATAGATATTGCAAAAAACAACCAACCCATCAGTGGCCATGCCTGCGGCCAGCGTTACCGCATGCTGTTCGGCGATACCTACGTCTAATGCCCTTTGAGGGAATCGTTCCATCATATATTTTAAAGAGCTCCCAGTAGGCATCGCTGGCGTAATTCCCATGATATTGTCATTCTGCTCTGCTAGTTCGACAAGTGTATGTCCAAAAACATCTTGATACTTAGGAGGTTGTGGCGTTGTATTCTGTGGGTTCAACTCACCCGTTTCAGCGTTAAACTTCCCAGGAGCATGGTATTTAACTTGGTCGGCTTCTGCTTGCGCTAACCCTTTTCCTTTGGTCGTAATCACATGAAGGAATTTGGGTCCATCCGTATGCTTGATACGTTCTAAGATCTCAAGAAGTGCTTGCAAATCATGGCCGTCAATAGGACCAAAATAATTAAAGTTTAAAGCTTCAAAAATATTTTCCTCGCGAGCGGTTCCTTTCTTAACGTTTGTCAAATAACGCTTGAGAGCGCCCACACTTGGATCAATCCCAATCGCATTATCGTTTAAGATAACGAGGAGATTGGTATCTGTAACACCAGCATGATTCAGTCCTTCAAAAGCCATTCCGCTAGCGATAGATGCATCGCCAATAATCGCAATATGTTGCCGATCTTTAAAGCCTTTATGCTTTGCCGCAATTGCCATGCCCAATGCCGCCGAAATAGAAGTGCTACTGTGACCAACGCCAAAGGTGTCGTATTCACTTTCTCCCAGTTTAGGAAAGCCGCTTAAGCCGTTCAACCTGCGATTGCTCGCAAACAGATCTCGCCGTCCAGTGAGTATTTTGTGACCATAAGCTTGATGCCCAACGTCCCAGACGAGTTTGTCTACAGGTGTATTAAAAGTGTAGTGGAGCGCAATGGTTAATTCTACTACTCCAAGGCTCGCCCCTAAGTGCCCCTCTTTGGTTGCGACAATATCGATGATAAAACGCCGTAGCTCGTTGGAAAGCTGCTCTAATTGCTTTCGCGAAAGCGAACGTACATCTGTAGGAGAATTGATTTCTTTGAGCAATACTTCGGACATAACACAAAGGTACGTTTTGAAGCTGTATTTTTGCGTATACCGTATCGATATGACACTATTAGACCCTTTTGATGACACTTATTTTATGAAGCGCGCTATGCAAGAGGCAGAAGAAGCTTTCGCTCAAGGCGAAATCCCAGTAGGTGCCGTTATCGTGGTAAATAATACCATTATTGCGAGAGCACACAATCTGACCGAACGTTTGAATGATGTGACTGCTCATGCCGAAATGCAAGCAATTACATCAGCGGCTAATTATCTGGGAGGAAAGTATCTAAAAGATTGTACGCTGTATGTGACTTTAGAGCCTTGTCAAATGTGTGGTGGTGCACTTTATTGGAGTCAGCTATCTCGTGTCGTATTTGGAGCTACAGATGAAAGGCGTGGTGCGGGTGCGCTCGGAACTCAGTATCATCCTAAAACAAAAACTGAAGGAGGCATACTAGCCGATGAAGCAGAAGCCTTGATGAAACGGTTTTTTACTGAACGCAGAAAATAGTCCAAAAAAAATGCCCACTTTTCAGTGGGCATCCAATTGTAAAAAGATATATCTATATCATTACAGTGCACGAACTTGTCCAGCTGTCATTCCTTTTCTTCCTTCTTCCTCTTCGTACTCAACTTTGTCTCCTTCGTTGATAGTTTCACCGCTAAGACCTGTAACGTGTACAAAGATGTCCTTACCAGTGTCGTCATTAGTTATAAAACCATAACCCTTTGACTCATTGAAAAATTTAACTGTTCCTTCCATTATAAAAAATAAAAATATTAATAAGACACAAACTTACGTTTTTATTTTTAACCTACGATTTTATGATTGCATTTTTTTCTTTAAGCTACTGGCTATCAAGATTCTTTGCTGTCATTAAAGGCTTTCATTTTCATAATATTCTCTTCCGTAAGCATATAGTCTTTTACTTTTTTGTCCTTCCATCGATGGAAAATAAAAAGAGGCATAAGTACAAGGAATATGCCGGCGACAGCCATGCCCTTAAAGCGATGACTTTTTGCAATGTCATCAATTTGCTCACTGTTAGATAAGGAGATCCCGTAGATCAGCATTCCTACAAAAATGAAAAACAATACTATAATGATATAACGTCTCGTTTTTTGCATGGTTGTTTCGTGTGATAGAATTCGTCCATCTGATTCTTTATATTAAAGTAAAATCCCCCTTATGGTCGTACGAAGGATTTTCTTTTATGCCTTTATATCTAATTGCAAACTCAATTCTTTGAGTTGTTTTTCATCAATAGGAGCAGGAGCATCAATCATCACATCACGACCACTATTGTTTTTTGGAAAAGCAATAAAATCACGAATCGTTTCTTGACCTCCTAAAATAGCTACCAATCGGTCTAATCCAAATGCCAATCCACCGTGTGGAGGTGCTCCATATTGGAAAGCGTTCATTAAGAATCCAAATTGAGATTCTGCTTCTTCTGGAGTAAACCCGAGGTAATCAAACATCAATGCTTGCGTAGCTTTATCATGAATTCTTATTGACCCACCGCCAATTTCATTTCCGTTGAGAACAAGATCATAGGCATTTGCTTTTACAGCACCTGGATCTGTACTTAACAGTTCGATCTGACCTGGTTTTGGAGAGGTAAACGGGTGGTGCATCGCGTGATAATGTCCAGTTTCTTCATCCAATTCTAATAATGGGAAATCAATCACCCATAATGGAGCAAAAACTTTAGGATCTCTCAATCCTAAACGTTCAGCAAGTTCCATACGCAAAGCACTCAGTTGAGCGCGCACTTTATTCGTATTTCCAGAAAGCACACAAATAAGGTCTCCTGGTTTGGCATCGGTTACTTCAGCCCATTTGGCCAAGTCTTCTTGGTCGTAAAATTTGTCTACTGACGATTTAAAGGATCCATCGTCATTAACACGACAATAGATCATACCCAATGCACCAACTTGTGGTCGTTTGATCCAATCAATGAGTTTGTCTATTTCCTTACGCGTGTAAGAGTTTCCTCCCGGTACAGAGATTCCAACAACCAGTTCGGCAGTATTGAAAACGTTGAATTCTTTATGTTGTGCTACGGCATTTAATTCGCCAAATTCCATTCCAAAACGGATATCTGGTTTATCGTTTCCATACAAACGCATGGCATCGTCATATAACATTCTTGGAAAATCACCAATTTCAACATTATTCACTTCTTTCAGCAAGTGACGGGTGAGTCCTTCAAAAATATTCAAGATATCTTCTTGCTCTACAAAGGCCATTTCGCAGTCAATCTGAGTAAATTCAGGTTGGCGATCGGCACGTAAATCTTCATCACGGAAACATTTTACAATTTGAAAGTATTTATCCATTCCACCCACCATCAAAAGTTGCTTGAAAGTTTGAGGAGATTGAGGTAGGGCGTAAAATTGACCTCCATTCATACGAGAAGGGACCACAAAGTCACGAGCACCTTCGGGGGTTGATTTAATCAAGTATGGAGTTTCCACTTCAATAAATTCTTGATCTGAAAGGTATTTGCGAACTTCCATAGCCACTTTGTGACGGAAAATGAGCTTATTTTTAACTGGATTTCGTCGAATATCCAGATATCTGTACTTCATACGTACATCTTCACCACCATCAGTTTCGTCTTCAATGGTAAAAGGCGGTAATTGAGATTCATTGAGAACCGTAAGTTTTTGTACTAAAATCTCAATGTCTCCCGTAGGTAGATTGGGATTTTTAGAAGAACGCTCAATAACAGTTCCAGTTACTTGGATCACAAACTCCCGTCCAAGCAGTTTAGCTCGGTCCATCATTTCCTTTGGTGTACGCTCTTCGTCAAAAATGAGTTGTGTAATGCCGTAGCGATCTCTTAGATCTACCCAGATCATAAAGCCTTTATCTCTGGATTTTTGTACCCATCCTGAAAGGGTTACTTCGGTATTCACATCTGAAACGCGCAAGGCTCCATTGGTATGAGTTCTGTACATAGTGTCCTCTTATTTTGAAATGCAAAAATAGGAAGTTGATACTTGTTTCGACCTATGCTTGGGGATCATTTTTTCAACGCGAGACTAAAAAAGATAATAGTTCGACCTAAAAGTGAATAATTGGCTTTGTTGAGACGCTATGCTTTTGTAGTAGGTTGCCCTTATTGAGTATGTAAATTGTTTTGAGTTGTTTTCCGTATTACGCCTGTGTGGGCTATTAATTCAGAACTTTAGGTTCGCTCGATTTTGAAAAAACTATTCATAAATAAGAGCATCTATCTCATCGATGCTTACCGGTGCAGTACCTCCGTGTTTACTTGCTACTAAACTTCCCAAAGCACAAGCAATCTCTAAGGAGTCCTCTGGAGTTTCTTCTGAGAGAAGTCCAAACACCAGACCTGCTAAAAAAGCATCGCCAGCACCAACAGCATCGGCGACAGTAGTGGGGAAGCCAACTTGTGTATAGATTTTGTCTTTATGAAGCAGCATTGCACCTTCAGCTCCTAGCGTCACACAAACAGTTTCGGTATTTGAGGCGTGGGCAATTGCTTTGAGTTCTCCGGCAAGATCATCAGCCCTCAAATCCATAAGGGTAGTTATGAGTTCTAATTCTTCATCATTCATTTTAATACAATGCGCCGCTTCCATGAGGGCAATGACAGCGTCTAAGTCGTAATGTGGATTGCGAAGATTAAGGTCAAATACATTGTAAGAAGATGCCTCAAGGAGTTGCTCAAATTGGAGTTGATTTGCGCTTTCGCGAAAAGCGAGACTGCCAAAAATTAGCGCATCTGAAGCTTTCACTGCAGTTTTTGCTTCTTTAGTCGCCTTGATATCATCCCAGGCTACATGTTCGTTAATAGTGTACGAAGGACTTCCATCGCCATCAAGAGTAACGGTTACCTGTCCTGTGGGTAGCGCATTGACCTGTAGGTTGTCTACATTCATACCCAATGTTTCTAAAGCAGTTTGAGTTTCTGTCCCCAGGGCATCTTTGCCAATAGCAGATATCATCGCTACTTCTGCTCCAAAAGAATGAAGTCTATAGGCGACATTTAAGGGAGCGCCGCCCAATCTTTTTGTGTCTGGAAATATATCCCATAGTACTTCTCCGAAACAAGCTATTTTAATCATTTTATTCATCTTCAGGTACGAGTTCTTTTTCAAGGGCTTCTAGAGAGCGGCCTTTGGTTTCAGGCATTTTGGTGATTGCCCAAATAAGTTGGAGCACCATCATTCCCGCAAAGAAATAATAAATCACCTGTAAATTGTCTGCAAAGATACCTTCTTTAACGCCATTCACCACTTTGTTACTGATGAAAAATGGAGTGATTAAAGTAATGATTGCTGCAAAAACCCAATGCGTACTCGTTCCCCAGGATTGACCATAGGCACGTACGCGATTTGGGTAAATCTCAGAAAGAAATACCCAGATAACCGCTCCCTGGCCTATCGCGTGCGACGCTACAAAGAGACAGATAAACGTTAAAAGAAGAGTGGGACTTAAGTCCATTTGGAAACAAATACCTACCATCGCCAAACTGAATATGTACCCTATAGAACCAATAATAATCAATTGACGGCGGCCTAGTTTGTCTAAAAGGCGCACTCCTATAATAGTAAAAACCAAATTGACAATTCCAATAGCAATCGAATTAAAGAGTGATTCTGTGCCCCCTAAGCCTGCAGATTCTAATATTTCTGGAGCATAGTAGAGGACAAAGTTGATTCCTGATAGCTGATTGAAAAAGGCAATTGCAAAGCCTAACCAAAGGACACGACTATATTTCTTTTGAAAAAGAGTATCGCTGCTTTTAGGCTGATCCAAATCGGCTTTGATCTGGATAAGTTGTGTTTCTGCCGCTTCAGGTGCATATATTTTGTTCAAAACCTGTAATGCGGCTTGATCATCTTTCTTTTGTAATACTAACCAACGTGGGCTGCAAGGTACTTTTATAACCATGAGGGTATAAAGAAGTGCAGGAAGGGCCTCAATGCCCAACATCCATCGCCAGTCATTAGCACCATCAAAACCTTTGAGTAGCCAGTTGGACACAAACGCAATCATAATTCCAAAAACAAGACAGAATTGATAGAGTCCGCCCATTTTCCCCCGATTAGCACTTGTCGTGATCTCAGAGATGTAAATAGGTGCCGCCACCGATGAAATACCTACCCCCACACCTCCAATAAATCGGAAGAATGAAAAGAAATAAGGGTTTGGAGCTAATGCACTGCCAATGGCAGAGATAAAAAATAAAACTCCTATCCAAAAGAGGGTCTTCTTACGGCCCAACCTTTTTGTAGGAATACCTCCAAATAATGATCCCGCTACCGTACCCCACAAGGCCATACTCATGATAAATGTACCATGAAACAAGGGCGAGGTAGGCCAAAGATCCTGAATGGGCTGGTTTGCACCACTGATTACCACCGTGTCAAATCCAAATAAAAATCCCGCTAAGGCCACGGTAATACTCCATTTTGTAATTTCTTTCATAATAACTTTTGCCTCCGTTATTTCGGAGAGATTAGGATTAGTCTCTACATTAGATGGGTCGCAACAATACGCAGCTGGGAGCGCTGTTTTTTACGGGTATTTACGAACCGTGTCCCGTTTTTAAAAATGAAATCATTTTCGATAAGATAAGGATCAAAAAGTATTGCAAAATGATATTGTGGGCGATAGCTTTCGCGAAAGCGGTCTGCACTAATTTCTTTTTCAGCGGTTTCTAAAATGGGCGCTTTAGTACTTTCCTTTTTACCGGTCATAAAGAGAAAGGCTGTCAAAAGAAGCAAAATGAAGCGCATACTTTTTAGTTTAGAATTTAAATATAAGATTTTATTAAGAATACAACGTTTTCGTGCCAAAAAGGAATTGATTAAATTGTAGGCCTAGCTCCGTTAAGCTATTTTTACGAACCAACTATGAAAAGAAAACTCACCCTTAAGTTAATTGCAAAGGAATTGGATGTATCCATTTCAACCGTTTCCAAAGCATTGCGTGATAGCGCCGAAATTAGTGAAGACACACGCCAAAAAATTAAGGCCTTTGCCAAACTCTATAATTATAAGCCCAATAATATTGCACTCAGTTTAAAAAATAGAAAAACACGAACCATAGGAATCATTATTCCTCAGATCGTGCACCACTTTTTTACCACCGTAATTAGAGGGGTAGAGCAAATGGCGAGAGAGCATAATTACAACGTGATTATCTGTTTGTCAAACAATGATTTTGACAAAGAAGTGCTCAATATGGAATTACTCGCAAATGGGAGTACCGATGGTTTTATCCTTTCACTTGCTAAAGAGACCATGCAGAAAGATGATTTTAGACATCTTACAGAAACCATTGATCAGGGAATGCCTGTCGTCATGTTTGACCGTGTAGTTGATGAAATTCCGTGTGATAAAGTAATGGTAGATGACAGAGAAGGTGCCAAAATGGGTGTTTCTCATCTCTTAAAAACAGGCTGTCGCAAGATCGCTATTATCACCACTGCTGATTATGTAAGCGTGGGGAAATTGAGAACTAAAGGATATATAGAAGCTTTGGAATCTTTTGATGTAAAGGTGCAAAAAGAGAATATTCTAAAACTAGATAGTATAGATCACTGTGACGATGCATGCCAAGCAAAAATTAAGCATTTTCTGAAAGGAAAAGATATTGATGGCTTATTTACAGTCAATGAATTATTTGCTGTAGAGGCTTCTAAAGCATTACGCACTTTTGGAAAAGTAGTTCCAGATGATGTGTCTATTGTTTGTTTTTCTGATGGAGATTTGTCAAAACACGCAACACCTAGTTTGACGACAGTTAGTCAGCACGGGGAGCAAATGGGGCGTAAAGCAGCCGAATTGCTTATCAATAAGTTGGAACGGCCTGAAGAAGAAATTGAAGAGTATACAACGGCCTATATAGAGACAAGTTTGATCGCTCGTGAGAGTACTAAAAAATTGAAGTAATAGTGTTTACACTGCTTTGTTATCGTTAGAGTCGATACACAATGTCCAGAATAGATATACAAAAAAGCAAGCGATTGTAGGAGAGATACTGCTTTTGCGAAAATGAAAGATGAAGAAAAAAGCCTTCCTATTTGACCTTGATGGGGTTATTGTAGATACTGCAAAATTCCATTACCTAGCTTGGCGAAGCCTAGCCAATAGCCTCGGATTTGAATTCACCGAAGAACAAAATGAACTTTTTAAAGGCGTAAGCCGCGTTCACTCTCTTGATGTTCTTTTAGAGCTCGGGAAGTACGAAGCTACGCAAGCACAAAAAGATGTTTGGTTGGTTCAGAAGAATGATGAGTATTTGAAGTACATCGAGAAAATGGATGCCAGTGAAATTCTGCCCGATGTTCCCAGAGTGTTGGACTTTTTAGAGGCCCAGAATCAGGGGATAGCGCTGGGAAGCGCGAGTAAAAATGCACGACCTATCCTTGAACGGGTGAATCTAATTTCAAAATTTCATGCGATTGTAGATGGTAATGATGTGACAGCAGCAAAGCCAGATCCTGAAGTATTCTTAAAAGGAGGCGAAGCCCTGAAAGCAATACATACAGATTGTATTGTCTTTGAAGATTCAATCGCCGGTGTGCAAGCTGCAAATACCGCAGGAATGGTCAGTATTGGTATTGGAACCCAAGAGGTTCTTCATGAAGCCGACTATGTATTCTCAGTTTTCACAGAGATATCCAATGAGTTTTTACAGCAATTAATAGACGCATAAGCCCATGCATTCAGAATATATTATCCCAGATAACTGGTCCATTATTGAAGAGGGCTGGAATCCAGCAAACGTCAAGTCATCAGAAAGTTTAATGAGTATTGGAAACGGAGCCATGGGGCAACGAGCCAATTTTGAAGAAAATTACAGCGGTCCTACCTTTCAAGGAAGTTATATTGGAGGTGTTTATTATCCAGATAAAACCCGAGTAGGCTGGTGGAAAAATGGCTACCCTGAATATTTTGCCAAAGTACTTAACGCGCCGTCCTGGATTGGTATCAAAGTTAGGGTTAATGGAGAAAAATTGGATCTGCATACCTGCACTTCGATTAGAGACTTTCGACGGGAATTAAACATGAAAGAAGGGGTGTTATATCGTTCTTTCAAAGCGACACTCCGCAATGGGATAGAAGTAGAAGTAAAGTCTCAGCGTTTTTTGAGTCTTATCATAGATGAGTTGGGGGCGATCAACTACGACATAAAACCGCTCAATCAAAAGGCAACGATTAGTTATGAGCCCTATTTAGATAGCGGCGTGAGTAATGAAGATTCGAATTGGGACGATCAGTTTTGGAATACGCTTTTCATCGCCGAAGAAGAAAACAAAGCGTTCATCACAGCACATACCATGAAGACAAAATTTCATGTTACGGCTATGATGAGCAACAATTTCTATATCGATGGATGTGCAATTACGCTTTCGCGAAAGCCAAAACGAAAGACGTCGTATCAAGGATCTGTGGGTGCTAAAGAAGAAGTAACTACCTATATCGGTCATTTTTACGAAACGGATGTCGCGCAAGGAGCAACTTTCGGAATCCAAAAATATGGAGGCTATGTCACCGATTTGAATCATGACCGTTCTCAGCTGCAAGCAGCAGCCACCGAAGTACTCAATAAAGCAGAAGTACTCGGTTTTGATGCCATGGTTCAAATGCAAAAAGATGCTTGGGCAGCTACTTGGGCAATGTCTGATATCACCATTGATGGCGATGTGAAAGCACAGCAAGGAATACGATTTAATATCTTCCATCTCAATCAAACATATTCGGGCATGGACTCCCGACTCAATATCGGTCCAAAAGGATTTACAGGGGAGAAATACGGAGGATCTACCTACTGGGATACAGAGGCCTATTGTATTCCGTTTTATATGGCGACCAAAGATCAAGAAGTGGCTCGGAATTTACTAAAGTACCGATATGATCATCTCGATAAAGCCATGGAAAATGCTGAAAAGCTTGGGTTTTCTGGGGGAGCAGCCTTGTATCCTATGGTGACCATGAATGGGGAGGAGTGTCACAACGAATGGGAAATTACTTTTGAAGAAATTCACCGCAATGGTGCTATGATTTATGCGATTCATAACTATGAACGCTATACAGGGGACACTTCTTACATTCCAGAAATGGGATTGGAAGTTGTTATTGCTGTCGCTCGTTTTTGGAAACAACGTGCTACCTTTTCAAAGGCAAAGAATCAATATGTAATTCTAGGCGTTACGGGGCCCAACGAGTATGAAAATAATGTCAACAATAACTGGTACACTAATTATTTGGCCAAGTGGTGTATGGAGTACGCTTTCGCGAAAACAGAAAATGTCAAACAACACTTTCCAGCAGATTATGATCGTATTGTCACAAAAACACAGCTGTTACCTACAGAAATAGCCGAGTGGAAAAGTATCGCCGAAAAAATGTACTTCCCGTATTCGGAAACGGAAGGGGTGTATTTACAACAAGATGGTTTCCTAGACAAAGAATTGATTACGGTTGCAGATCTCGATCCTTCGCAGCGCCCCATCAATCAAAAATGGTCGTGGGACCGCATTTTACGTTCTCCTTACATCAAACAGGCAGATATCTTGCAAGGTTTCTATCTGTTTGAAGAAGATTTCACACTAAAATCCTTGGAGAAACACTTTGATTTCTATGAGCCTTTTACGGTACATGAGTCTTCATTATCTCCCTGTGTTCATGCGATCCAAGCAGCTACATTAGGTCGCATGGAACAGGCCTATGAGTTCTATTTAAGAACCTCGCGCTTGGACCTAGATGATTATAATAAAGAAGTAGAAGAAGGCCTGCATATCACGAGTATGGCAGGTACTTGGATGAGTGTTGTGGAAGGTTTTGGAGGTATGAGGGTGCGTGACAACAAGCTCTCTTTTGCCCCGCATATTCCCGCCGACTGGAAAAGCTATTCCTTTAAAGTGAATTTTAGACATCAAGTAGTCAAAGTAGAAGTTTCACATGCAGGGACACACTTTAGTCTAGATAGGGGCGCTGATATGAACATCCTGCTCAACGGACAAGAACAAATCATTACGACATAATTATGAAAAATGTATGTCTATTTATTTTTGGAATTTTAGTGTTGAGTGCTTGTCAAGAGCAAGAGCGTATACTTATTTGGAGTGACGAGTTTGATGCAGATACACTCAATACAGCCGCTTGGAACTATGAATTAGGTGACGGCTGTCCCAATCTATGTGGTTGGGGAAATAATGAACCTCAAATCTATACCAAGGAGAATGCAGTCGTCTCCGAAGGAACGCTAAAAATACATGCGCGCCTAGCTGATCGCGTTTATACCTCTTCTCGGATAACAACCGCTCAAAAAAAAGAGTTTCAGTATGGATATATTGAATCCCGAATAAAGCTACCTAGTGGCAAAGGCCTCTGGCCGGCATTCTGGATGTTGGGTAGTGATATCAAGAAAAATCCATGGCCAGCCGCTGGTGAAATTGATATCATGGAATGGGTTGGTCGCGACGCCGATAGTTTGTTTACTTCGTTACATACACCCGCGAGTTACGGCAAAACAATAAATACAAAGAAGACATTACTTGAAGATCCTGTGAGCTGGCATGTATACGCCTGTGATTGGAACGAAGATCGTATCATTTTCTATCGGGATGATGTGGAAGTATATCGTTTCAATCCAGAAGTGAAGGATGCTCAGGTATATCCGTTTCGAAAGCCTTTCTATATCCTATTTAATATGGCAATAGGAGGGAATTTTGGAGGAGCTATTGACGACGCAATTTTCCCTCAAACCTTGGAAGTGGACTATGTAAGAGTCTATGAGTAAGGGGTCTATTGAATACTAATTTTATACTTTTCTAACATGCCAGCGACATTCTCTTTTGAGAATTTAGCGCCTTTCATTTTGTTTTTCTCTGGATCTATCTGAACATTATAGGCAGTGGTGAAATTGGCTTCTTTTAATGGACAGCTGTCAAAATGAGTATTGGCGAGGTTTACACCCATGAAGGTAGAGAGGTTAAGTGTGCTTTCGCGAAAGCGAATCTGTAACATAAAATCGTTGCATGCACTGAAATCGGCACCTAAGAGTTTATTTTTTTCAAAAAAAACCTCCGTAAAGGTCGTTCCTCCAAATTTGACATTGGTAAAATTACAATCCGAAAAGGTATACTCCTAGAAGATGCAATTTGACAGATGCGTATTCGAAAAGTCACAATCTGCAAAGGTACAGTGGTCGTACTCACCCGCTTTTAAACGCATTGTAGCGAAATCTTTACCAGCATATGTTTTGTCCATAAAAATACTCATAGCTGTGGTCTTTGCCTTATCTGTAACCTAGAATAGAACGCGATGTGCTTATTGTTTTATGGGCATAAATACCTCAGCTTTCCAAATCAATTCGTCACCGCCCATATTCGGATTATTATAAAAAATCTCAATGGGTGTTTTTTCTACGGCGATATTATTGCGTTCTGCATATTCCAATAAGGCATACCAAGCACGATCTGAAGTAATATAGTTTCCATTATAAATCGCTTTAATTGCTGGCTGTTCAAAAATACGTTTATACTTGATATTCTTTATAATAGGTAGTTTGTCAGAGCGTTTGATTGGGAAACAGAAATTGTACTCGATACTATCTTGGATAGGATTCCATTTCGTGATTTCAACAAAGGGAGTGCCACTGAGCGTTACTTGGTTTTTGAGTAAGACATCGCTTAGCAGGGTATAGTTTTGCATCATCCCTTTGGCTTTCTCTATTTGCAAGCCTTTTAAGGGGATATATGCGCAGTATTGTGAAGGAACTGTGCTTTCTCCTTCAATAGTTATTTTGATGCGCTTGAGGTGAGCTGTAAGGATATCGTAAAAGGCTTTTGCTTGTTTCTTAGCTCTTTTTTTAATGACAGTCTCAGAAAAAGGGATCGCTAGTTTATTGGCCAGACTGTTATCTGGATCCTTTACGTCCAAATGTACTCTTTGCATAGAGTCATTCAAAGGCGTGATAGACCAAGTGTACTTATGAATAGAATCTCCAAATTTCAATTGTTGTTTGATGATATGTATGTCTTCTGTGGTTTCGAGAATGCCCCCATCCAATTGTGTATTCCAAGATTTAATAGACTGATTAATGGTTCCAGCTGTTGTGGCGACATTAAAAGAGACGCGATAATCTGCGGGTTTCAAAAATAGGTACCACAGGATTCCAACAATGAGAAGAATACCAATAAAGGAAAGCACTTTTTTCAACATATTTTTAGGGAGTAATTAGTTCTTTTTCATGTGTAGTTTATTTACAACAAACTTTCCGAGAGCAACTCCTTGGTCTAAACCAATATCTACCGCCGCACGATAGTGAATTCCACCGTATAATCTACTGGCTGCTGCTTCTTTGGCTGCTGCTCTAAAGGAGGGAAAACTACGCATTGGAATGCCATAAGGCAATTCGGTCGTATCGTCAAAGGCAAAGTTGTCGCCGAAAATACTCGTCAACACTTCTCCCGCGGAACCAGAAACCACGGAGTGGCCACTCACGTATTCTGGAAAAGGAGGTGTTTGTAAAATAGGTTTCCAAGAGTCATCAATATGCTCGTTGATAAGAGTCTCCGGACGTATCAAATTAGAACGGTACTTCTCGTCCCAACAACTTATGAAAGCGTCCATCATAGCTATAGTCGTTTGGGTATAAGCAAAGGTGGATTCCATCACATCAAAAGCTGCCTTTTTAGAAGCGATTTTTGTAATTCCAACCCAGTGACCTCCGGGTGTGATTTTTTTAGCAGCAAACATCAAGTGTCCACGTGTTACAGAAACATAAGGATTACAGTCCCAGAATTGTGCGATTGCAATCTCTTCGGTATTATCTCCTTTTTTGGTGATATCCATACTGATATCGTATACTTCTTTCAATTCTTTATAGAAGTCAGAATCCTTTTCCATAGAAAAGGCTGGTGGTGGTACGGGCTTGAATTGGGCCGCCGAATCCAGAACAAACGGACGGATTTTATTCCAATGTGGCTCGATACCGGGCATATAGGAGGGTGGGGTAGGCTGCCATCGAGCTGCGTCATCTGTGTTAATAGAAAATTTAGGCATCGTGCGGGTTTGTTTGTAGTTGTCGCCATCAAACCATTGAGCGATATGTTCAGCCACTTTCAGGCCGTAGGTTCTAGAATCTGCGAGTTGTTGAGGATTGGCGTTTTCCCAAAGTTGGTATAAACTATCTCTGTAGACGTTCAATTTCTCTTCAGAGAAAACCAATCGTCGACTAATAT
>JBLHXM010000044.1:0-25747 GCA_047630395.1 Dokdonia sp. | reverse complement strand
AACAACACCCAAAACAACGACACAAACCATGACAGGTAGTGAAGCGTTGATTCATTGTTTACTTGCAGAAGGAGTGGATATAATTTATGGATATCCTGGAGGGGCGATCATGCCTTTTTATGATGCACTGTATCATTTTGAAGATAAATTACATCATGTCCTAACAAGACATGAGCAAGGAGCAACCCATTCTGCACAAGGATACGCACGTGCAACAGGGAAAGTCGGTGTCGCAGTGGCGACCTCAGGACCTGGAGCTACCAATCTGATTACCGGTATCGCCGATGCGCAAATTGATAGTACACCAATGGTGTGTATTACAGGGCAAGTGGCTTCTCATTTATTGGGTAGTGACGCTTTTCAGGAGACCGATATTATTGGGATTTCTACACCGGTGACTAAGTGGAATTATCAAATAACCAAAGCCTCAGAAATTCCTGAGGTAATGGCTAAAGCATTCTATATCGCAAAAAGTGGAAGGCCCGGACCTGTATTGATAGATATTACAAAAGATGCACAGTTTGGAACTTTAGATTTCGCGTACGCGAAATGCAAATATATACGGAGTTATACACCCGTACCTGAAATACGTACAGAAGCACTTCAAGAAGCTGCTGCACTCATTAATAAGGCAAAGAAGCCTATGATTGTTTGGGGTCAAGGCGTCATCCTTGGACAAGCTGAAGCCGAGTTTAAGGCGTTTATTGAAAAAACAGGGATCCCGTCAGCATGGACGATTCTTGGTGTTTCAGCAATTCCTACAGAACATCCCCTAAATATTGGTATGGTAGGAATGCATGGGAATTATGCTCCCAATGTCTTAACGAATGATTGTGACTTGCTGATCGCTATTGGAATGCGATTTGACGATCGTGTCACAGGGAATTTAGAAACCTACGCTGCTCAGGCCAAGGTGATTCATCTTGAAATTGATCCCGCTGAGATTAATAAAAATGTACTCGCCGATGTTCCAGTTCTGGGGAATGCTAAGGAGAGCCTATCTAAACTATTACCGTTAGTGAATGCAAACACCCATCCTGAATGGCTCCAAAAGTTTCACGATCTCTACCAAATTGAATATGATACAATCATAAAAGAGGAGTTGTCGCCTACGAAGGAAGGTCTAACGATGGCAGAGGTGCTCCATGGAATCAATCAAATAACAAAAGGAGAAGCTATTATCGTTTCTGATGTGGGGCAACACCAAATGATCGCTTGCCGATATGCAAAGTTTAATCATACCAAAAGTAATATCACTTCTGGAGGTTTGGGCACTATGGGCTTTGCGTTACCGGCTGCTATAGGTGCTAAAATGGGACAACCGGATCGGGAAGTAATCGCCGTAATAGGGGATGGTGGATATCAAATGACGATTCAAGAACTTGGGACTATTTTTCAAACAGAGGTTCCCGTAAAAATTCTTGTTTTAAATAATGAATTTTTGGGTATGGTCCGTCAATGGCAACAACTGTTCTTTGACAAACGATACGCCTCTACAGAATTAAAAAACCCTGACTTTGTCGCTATTGCTAAAGGCTATAGCATCGATGCACATCGAGTGACCAAACGTGAAGAATTGAAGGCAGCATTGGAACATTTTGTTACGTCTCCCGATGCCCAGTTTTTAGAGGTACGTGTTGAGAAAGAAGGAAATGTATTTCCTATGATTCCGACAGGTGCCTCAGTATCAGATATTCGATTAGAGTAAACAGTCCGTTCGAGCGCAGTCGAGAACAGATACCTAAAAAATATAAAGATGAGTGAAACAAATACATACACCGTAAGCATCTATTCCGAAAACAATATCGGTTTGCTTAACCGTATCTCTGCAATTTTTCAACGTCGGCATATCAGTATTGAAAGCATTGTTGCTTCAGAAAGTGAAATTGAAGATGTGTTTCGTTTTACCATTGTGGTAACGCTATCCGAGCATGGAATTCAAAAAATAATTGGCCAGATCGAACGCCAAATAGAAGTTATAAAGGCCTACTATCATACCGAGAATGAGACCATTCATACGGAGAGTGCAATTTTTAAAATGAAATCTGATTTACTCTTTGAAGAGCGTCAAATCCAAAATATTATTAAGGACAGTAATGCCAGAATTGTCACCGTAAACAGGTCCTTTTTTGTGATCGAAAAATCAGGGCTTAGGTCAGAAATTGAAATGGTATACCGAGAGTTAAAACCTTTTGGGATTATGCAATTCAGTCGTTCCGGCCGTATTGCTGTCACAAAATCGGAAATGCCTATATCCAAAATGCTATCAAAGTTTCAAACAACATATACAGAAGATACTGCCTTTGCGAGCCTGTCAAATGAAAAGACAGGAGCGTAATCAAACACAAAATCAACACTCATGAATAACTACTTCAATACATTATCACTGCGCGAAAAACTCGCCCAACTTGGGAAATGCCGATTGATGAATGCTTCCGAATTCTCAGAAGGAGTCAAAGTACTCAACGGAAAAAAAATAGTCATTATTGGTTGTGGGGCTCAAGGCCTGAATCAAGGATTGAATATGCGCGACAGCGGACTTGATATTTCCTATGCTCTACGTCAAACTGCCATAGATGAAAAGAGAGCTTCCTATGAAAATGCAACTCAAAATGGATTTACCGTCGGGACCTATGATCAATTAATTCCCACGGCGGATCTTGTTTTAAATTTAACCCCAGATAAACAACACACATCCGTTGTGCAAACGGTTATGCCATTGATGAAAAAGGGATCCACCCTGAGTTACTCTCATGGATTTAATATCGTTGAGGAAGGAACAGAAGTTCGCGATGATCTGACCGTCATTATGGTCGCTCCAAAATGCCCGGGATCAGAAGTTCGTGAAGAATACCTGCGAGGTTTCGGCGTCCCTACATTGATTGCGGTTCATCCAAAGAATGACCCGCAAGGAAAAGGATTGGAACAAGCCAAAGCCTATGCAGCAGCTACTGGAGGACATCGCGCTGGAGTATTAGAATCTTCTTTTGTCGCTGAGGTGAAGAGTGATCTCATGGGAGAACAAACCATCTTATGTGGAGTGCTACAAAGTGCCTCTATATTATGTTTTGACAAGATGACGGAACAAGGAGTTGCTCCTGATTATGCAGCGAAACTGATTCAGTATGGTTGGGAAACCATTACCGAAGCATTAAAGCACGGTGGAATTACCCATATGATGGATCGATTGGATAATCCTTCGAAGATATCAGCATATAACTTCTCTGAAACATTGAAGACCATCTTACGTCCACTCTTCGAAAAGCATATGGACGATATCATGACGGGACATTTCTCAAAAACTATGATGGAAGATTGGGCAAATTCAGATGTTAACTTATTAAAATGGAGAGCTGCTACGGGAGAAACGGCTTTTGAAAAGCAAAAGATTTCTGGAGAACATATTCCAGAACAAGAATATTTTGACCACGGAGTATTGATGGTCGCCTTTGTAAAAGCAGGGGTGGAATTGGCTTTTGAAACCATGACCGCAGCCGGAATTATCGAAGATTCTGCATACTATGAGTCCTTGCATGAGACCCCACTGATTGCCAATACCATTGCTCGTAAGAAATTATTTGAAATGAATCGTATCATATCAGACACTGCAGAATACGGTTGCTATTTGTTTGATCATGCATGCAAACCCATGCTTACTGATTTTATGAAAACAATAGATACAAATGTCATTGGTGAAGCTTTTGCACAATCCAATAGCGTCGATAATCAAGAGCTAATCGCTGTTAATGATGCCATAAGAAATCATCCTGTGGAAAAAATAGGCGCAAAATTACGCGCGAGTATGACCGCCATGAAACAAGTAAAAACCGAAGAGCAGGCGTCTGTAATGGCATAAATGGAATTTGTAAGTACAACCGCATGAAAGAAACTAAAACTTTATATTACCCTACTATCAGCGCTGTAGAAGCTGCAGCCGAGCGATTGAAAGGAGTTGCGTCTGTGACTCCTTTCATGCAGAGTTTTACGTATTCTCAAAAATGTGATGCACATGTTTTTTTGAAACGTGAAGATTTACAGCAAGTACGGTCCTATAAAATTAGGGGAGCCTATAATAAGATGTCGTCTTTAGATGTAGGACAAGCATCTAAAGGGGTGGTATGCGCGAGTGCGGGAAATCATGCACAAGGAGTTGCTTTTGCTTGCGCGAAATTAGAAATTAAGGGTATTATTTATATGCCGTCACCAACCCCTAAACAAAAGGTAGAACAGGTTCAGATGTTCGGAGGAAAGTGGGTGGAAGTCGTCTTAGATGGAGATACGTTTGATGACGCTTTCGCGAAAGCGAACCAACGATGCTTAGAAGAAGCGATGACCTTTGTACACCCTTTTGATGATTCTAAAATTATAGAAGGACAGGCGACAGTAGGATTAGAAATGATCTCACAAACAGAAGTGCCTTTAGACTATGTGTTCGTTCCTATAGGTGGTGGTGGTTTGATAGCGGGATTGAGTAGTGTATTCCATCAATTATCACCGAAGACTAAAATCATTGGAGTAGAGCCGGCCGGAGCACCTGCTATGCAAGTTTCTTTGAAACGTAAAGAGAATACAACCCTAGACGAAATCGATAAATTTGTAGATGGTGCGGCTGTTCGTAGAGTAGGGGATTTAAATTTTAAAATTTGCCAGGAATTTGTGGATCAAGTTGTGACCGTCCCGGAAGGAAAAGTATGCCAGACCATATTGGATCTATACAATCGGAACGCAGTAGTGGTTGAACCTGCTGGTGCATTGACACTCGCTGTTTTGGATCAATTTTCAGAGGAAATAAAAGGAAAAAACATTGCGTGTATCGTCAGTGGAAGTAATAATGATATTACTCGAACCGCAGAAATTAAGGAACGCGCCTTATTACATCACGGATTGAAACATTATTTTATTGTCAAATTTCCGCAACGGGCTGGTGCCTTAAAAGAGTTTGTAGCTGAGGTATTAGGACCTGATGATGATATTACATATTTCGAATACTCGAAGAAAACGAGTCGTGAAAAAGGACCAGCCATTGTAGGTTTGGAAATAAAAAAGCCATCAGATTTACAACCATTAGTGGATCGGATGCATCAGCGTAATTTCTTTGGCGATTACCTCAATGATAAACCAGAGCTGTTTCAGTTGTTGGTGTAACTAAGGATGTTATCAAACTAAAAATTTGCGTACTCTCTAATGACGGTAACCTTTGTGATTTTATCCTCCTCGACTTCATAGATCAAAACAAGTTTGAGCTCGTCATCAATGCCATAACGTCCTGTGATCGACTCGTGATCGATGACCTTATTGCCTATAACCACCCGTTGTAAAATTGTAGAGTGTAAGTCTGGGGAAGCTTTGAAGTAAGGTTCATAAATGTCGCGTACAGCTGTTAGACCTTTGGCTGTTTGTGTGCCACCTGCAAAATTAACCATCTCAATTTCTGATGAAAAATAACTCATAAAACCATCTATATCACCCGTATTATAAGCGTCGAGATTGGCTTGTACAATGGCTTCGGCTGTGGCTTTTTGTGCAGTCATAGTAGTACATATAAAGAATAGACAAAGAAGTATGGTACCTATCGATTTCATGGTCATTTTTCCTGTAAGATACTACCACTTTATCAAAAAAACGAAATATCTTGTGCAGTTACTTTGGAGTTCAGGGCAGTTTTAGTAGCCATGGATAGTTAAAAAGAAACAGTAAGATCTTCCCAATCTAAAAAAAAAACCTATATTCCATACTAACCAATAAATGTTTGAATGGATCAGGTATCTAGCCTTGTACTCGCTGCAGCGCTCATTATTATCATGCTCGGTATGGGCCTCTCGCTGGTCATCGATGATTTTAGAAATATCACCAAGAATCCCAAAGCGGTATTTGTGGGATTGATCAATCAATTGATTTTGTTGCCTTTAATCGGTTTCGGGATTGTTACTTTATTTCCTATGGAACCTGAAATTGCGATTGGAGTGATTATTTTGGCAGCCTGTCCTGGTGGACCTACTTCAAATTTGATCAGTTTTATGGCCAAGGCAGATTTGGCGCTCTCTGTGTCACTTACCGCTTTGAGTAGTCTAATCACTATTTTGACGATACCGTTTATGGTAAACTTTGCATTGACTCATTTCATAGATGAAGGCCAGGTGATCAAGTTGGATATCGTACAAACAATTGCTCAGATATTTGTGATTGTAGTGATCCCTATTTTTATTGGGATGCTCATCAGAAAGTATAAGCCAGCCTTTGCAGGACGCATGGGAAGACCAGTTCGTATTGCTTCAGGTGTCATTTTAGCAGTAATTATTTTGGCAATTGTTATCAAAGAAAGAGCGCATATGGTTGAATATTTGGAAAAAGCAGGTCTTGCTTCACTAGCGCTCAATGTGTTGACTATGGGTGTTGGATTTCTTACAGCCAAAATGTTTAATCTTTCAAGAAAACAAGGCTTTTCGATTGCTATTGAATCAGGGATTCAAAATGGTACGTTGGCGATTAGTATTGCAGTGGCTTTGCTCGGAAATACCAGCTATGCCATTGCCCCAGCCGTCTACAGTGTCCTGATGTTCTTTACCGGGTTTGCAGTTGTTTGGCTCTCCTTAAAGAAGGATAAGGCGGTACTTAGTTAGATGGCGAACTCTTACGTTTGATACTACAAGAATCCTTTTTTTTCTTAGCTAAAGCATTAGAAATAACAATTTGCGCACTCGCAACACTTGCAAATAAAATAACAAAATAGTCTTTATTTTCTGGCGTTTTGAAAAACCAAGCGGCTCCAAGGATAATTCCTGCGGCAATAAGTGCCGTATAGATATTGGGATTTGATAGTACTTTTCGAATGATTGTGAATAATTTCATAGTTCTTAATTTGTTTATGAGTGTCCAAAAAATGAAAAGGTCACAAAAAGGTTGATTTTTTTTTACGCTTTCGCGAAAGCGCCTATCTCACACACTAGCTAAACTTTAGTAGTATTAATGATAAAACAACAGTCTATGCTGCACATTTACAGTAGGATACTGGACTATGGTTGGTGTCTATGGGACTCGATAGTGTGTCGGTTTGGTGTATAAAATGTAAATACTTTAAGACAGGGATACACGAAAACTAAAAGTACAGCCGAAAATAGTTGTAAAATGCATGAGTATGTATTTCATCGAATATTAAACAAATATGTTAAAATGTTAACATATTAACAGTAGATTGCCCGTATAAATTCAAACAAAATATATAATTATGAAGAAACATGTGTTATTAAAATTCGCAATTCTAGGAGCTTTTGTAGCCGTTATTGTTAGTTGTGAGAGTGAGTCTGTTGATGAAGTAGTAGTTTCTATCGAGAATCTAGTTGTTCAAGAATCTGTTACGGATTCGGAATGGACATCAGTTCCAATACCTGGACGTTATATTATAGAGTATAACGACATTGATAGTAGAATGCC
Source organism: Dokdonia sp. (assembly GCA_047630395.1). Classification (GTDB taxonomy): domain Bacteria; phylum Bacteroidota; class Bacteroidia; order Flavobacteriales; family Flavobacteriaceae; genus Dokdonia. The sequence continues at coordinate 18,316 of JBLHXM010000044.1, read as the reverse complement.
TGAATTGTTAAAGCCTCAATCTACAGAAGAGTATGGTATTCAGATGGATACTAGAAAAACGATCTTCCTAAGTGAATTTGAAGCTATCGGTCTTAAAGCAGCAGACATTACTTTGTCGTATGGCTATGCCTTAAACGGATTTGCCGCAAATCTTACAGCTGCTCAGGTAAATGTGTTAAGGTTGGATCCTCGTGTAAAAAACATAGAACAGGATTATACCATAAAAATGGGAAAACCTGGTGGTGGTAATGGTGGTGGAAGTGATCCACAGGAACTTCCTTATGGTACGACTCGCGTAGGTGGAGGATTAAGTGCTTCTGGAAATACGGCTTGGGTAATCGATAGTGGTATTGATCAGGATCATCCAGATTTAAATGTAGATACTGCAAGAAGTATTTCTTTCTTATCAGGATCACCATCCAATCAATTACCAGATGATCAAAATGGTCATGGAACACATGTTGCAGGTACTATTGGTGCTTATGATAATACAATTGGGTCTATAGGAGTTGCTCCAGGAAACGTTGTAGTTGCTGTACGCGTATTGGACAGAAGAGGAAGTGGATCTAATTCTGGTGTTATTGCTGGTGTAGATTACGTAGCTGCCAATGGTAGTGCTGGCGATGTAGCAAATATGAGCTTAGGTGGAGGTGTCTCTACAGCATTAGACAATGCAGTAATTACAGCTGCGGCTACTGGTGTTATATTTGTTTTGGCGGCAGGGAATGAGACGGATGATGCAAATAATCATTCTCCAGCGCGTGCTAACGGGCCGAATATTTATACAATTTCTGCTATGGATATTAATGATAACTGGGCTTCTTTTTCTAATTATGGAACTTCTGTTGACTATTGTGCACCAGGAGTGGCTGTGTTCTCTACTTGGAAAAGTGGCGGATATAATACCATAAGCGGTACGTCTATGGCGGCACCACATGCTGCAGGAGTTCTTCTTTTTGGTGGAAATCCTTCAACTGACGGTACTGTAAATAATGATCCTGACGGAAACGCGGATTTAATTATTCACCTATAGTATTCAGTGAAATACTCAAAAAGGCGACCCTAGGGTCGCCTTTTTTTTTGTCCAATTTGTAGTGATAGATAATGTACTTTAATGATGAGTGTTCATTATATGATCGTACTCTGACCAGCAAATATATTACTGAAATTCCGATTCGTATCTTCAGGATTTAAGATGTAATCTGCAATGAAATCGCCTACTTTGCTCGTTCCAAATGGATTTTCGGGCTTAATATCTTGGGTGCAAAAACCGAAATCCAATGATTTCTCTACTGCTATTTCTATTGCAGCAGCTTCTGTATGTAAGTTGAGATGTCTCAATAACATGGCCGCTGATAAAATACTCGCGAGTGGATTTGCGATATCCTTCCCAGCTCCCTGAGGAAAACTTCCATGAATAGGTTCAAATAAAGCATTTTCTTTTCCTACTGAGGCAGAGGCAAGTAATCCAATGGATCCACCGATCACACTCGCTTCGTCAGATATAATATCACCAAAAAGGTTTTCAGTCAAAATTACATCAAACTGTTTCGGATTTAGAATCATTTGCATGGCGGCATTATCTACAAATAAAAAATCTAAGGTCACGTCTGGATATTGCTTTGCCATTTCGGTAATGGTTTTTCGCCAGAGCCGTGAGGTTTCCAAAACATTGGCCTTATCGACCAAGGTGAGCTTTTTTCTTCGCTGTTGCGCTTCCGCGAAAGCGAGATGCCCAATACGACTAATTTCTTCTACAGAATATGTACAGCTGTCTGATGCCAGTTGTCCATCGGCACTTAGGTTCTTTTCGCCAAAGTAAATACCACCTGTGAGTTCGCGGTAAATAGAAATATCGGTTCCTGCGATAATTTCCCTTTTCAAAGGAGAATTTTCAATCAGTTGGTCATAGGCTTTAACAGGCCGTACGTTACAAAAGAGCCCTAGGCTTTTACGTAATCGCAACAGTCCTTGTTCTGGACGAATTTTGGCGGTAGGATCGTTATCATATTTTGGATGCCCGATAGCGCCAAAAAGAATCGCATCTGCTGCTTCGCACATACTTATGGTTTCTTCAGGCAGGGGATTTCCAGTCTCGTCAATAGCGCAGGCACCCATGAGACCATAGGTGTATAAAAATTGATGATCAAATTCATCGGCTACCGCATTCAATGCCTTCTGAGCCTGTGCTATTACTTCCGGTCCGATACCGTCTCCTGGAATGATTGCAATGTTGTATTTCATATGTATTCCCTGTGAAACAGGGTCCTTTTTAATTAAAGACGATTCTGTTTTTTTCAAAATTCTCAATAGTTTCCTTTTGACTTATTAAAAAGTCAATATCATCATAGCCATTGAGAAGGCATACTTTTTTGTAGGGATCTATATCGAATTCCGCTTTTGATGAAGCGGTCTCTATCATTTGATTTTCTAGATCCACCGTAATCTTTGTGGTTGGATCTTTTTGAACAGTGGTAAGTAGTTCTTCTAAAAATGAAGGGGTTACTTGGATCGGTAGGAGTCCATTGTTAAGCGCATTTCCTTTGAAAATATCAGCAAAGAAACTCGAAATAACAACCTTAAATCCATAGCCTGAAATAGCCCATGCAGCATGCTCCCGACTGGATCCACATCCAAAATTATTGCCAGCAACGAGTATTTGAGCATCGTTGTATGCTGGATTATTCAAAGGGAAACCTGTAACCATTTCATCCTTTTTATCAAAGCGCCAATCTTTAAAGAGGTTGTCGCCAAACCCCTTTTTATCTGTCGCCTTTAAAAAGCGAGCTGGGATAATCTGATCCGTATCTATGTTTTCTACTGCCAAAGGTACAGCTGTAGCTTTCAGTGTCGTAAACTTTTCCATTAGGCAACTAGTGTTTTTGTGATATCTATAATTTTACCTTCGATGGCAGTTGCCGCTGCGACCAGCGGACTCGCAAGAATCGTACGGGCTCCCTGTCCTTGTCGTCCTTCAAAATTTCTATTGGAGGTAGATACACAGTATTCTCCTGCTGGAATTTTGTCATCATTCATCGCTAAACAGGCTGAACAGCCAGGCTGTCGTAAAACAAACCCAGCTTCTTCAAACACCTCTTTAAGGCCTTCTGATTCCAGTTGACGCGCGACTTTTTGCGATCCTGGAACGAGCCATGCATTCACATTGGCTGCCTTTTGTTTTCCTTTTACGTAATCTGCTGCTACGCGAAAATCTTCTATTCTTGAGTTGGTGCAACTTCCAATAAATACATAGTTAATCGGGGTGTTTAGGAGTTGACTACCTTCTTTGAAATTCATGTATTCCAATGCCTTTTCAAAGGTCATATCTCCTTTATCTGGAATGCTCTCATTGATTTTGATACCCATTCCTGGATTGGTGCCATAGGTAATCATTGGTGCGATGTCTTCTGCATCAATATGATACTCTTGATCAAATTCGGCGCCTTCATCGGTAGGAAGTGTTTTCCAGTAGGCGACTGCTTTCGCGAAAGCATCACCTTGAGGAGCAAATTCCTTTCCTTCTAGATAGTCAAATGTAGTTTGATCAGGGGCAATCATTCCGCCACGAGCACCCATTTCGATACTCATATTACAGACGGTCATCCGACTTTCCATAGACATCTCTTTAAAGACATTTCCTGCATATTCGCAGAAATAACCGGTACCAGCATTGGTCCCTAATTTTGCTATGATATAAAGAATAACATCTTTCGATAGTACTCCTGGAGGAAGTATTCCATTCACATTCACACGCAAACTTTTTGGTTTTTGGAGAAGCAGACATTGAGAAGCAAATACTTGTGCAACTTGACTTGTTCCAATACCAAATGCAATGGTGCCAAAAGCACCGTGAGTTGATGTGTGACTATCCCCGCATACCATTGTCATTCCAGGTTGCGTTATGCCGAGTTCTGGAGCCATTACATGCACGATGCCATTATTTTCATGTCCTAGGCCATAGAGCGTAATTTCATGTTTGTCGCAATTGCTGGTGAGTTGTGATAATTGATTTCGGGATAAAGGATCTTTGATCGGCAAGTGTTGATCTATTGTAGGGGTATTGTGATCTGCCGTAGCAACAATTTGATCCGGTCGAGCGACCTTAATAGAGCGCTCTTCCAGTTCGTTAAAAGCTTGCGGACTTGTCACCTCATGGATGAGGTGTTTGTCGATATATAATACTTGCGGACCATTAGGTACAGCAGTGACTACATGAGCATCCCATACTTTATCGAATAAGGTTTTTTTTGTCATATTTATTTCCGTGAAGGCAGGCATCTCATCCCACTTATTACGATTGTTATTCTTTAGTATTCGACTTCCGCTGTTGCAGAAGTGTTTCAATTTGCTTAGGCAACTGCTCCTGCTAAATTAGGAACGCTTTCCATTATTTTATGAATATCATTGTCCTGTACTTCTTTTTGACGATCGGCGATGTGTAAGAATTGCGTGTATGCAACATCCAATTGCATTTTGGTTAGTTCGTACCCTATCTTTTTTGAACGATACGCTAGTGCTGCTCTACCACTACGTGCTGTTAAAATAATTGCACTTTCGGTAACTCCGACATCTGCTGGATTCATGATCTCATAAGTGTCTCTATTCTTGATCATTCCATCTTGATGAATGCCAGAACTGTGAGCAAAGGCATTTGCACCTACAATCGCTTTATTAGGTTGTACAAACATCCCCATTTTTTCACTCACCATTCGGCTTGTGTCAAATAATAGCTGGGTATTGATGTCTGTATGTAGACGTAAATCTGGATGTTGCTTTAAGATCATAACCACTTCTTCCAAAGCAGTATTTCCCGCACGCTCTCCTATACCGTTAATGGTACATTCTATTTGACGTGCTCCATTTATCACCCCAGCGATGGAGTTGGCAGTAGCCAGTCCTAGATCATTGTGGCAGTGACATGAGAGGATAACGTTCTCGATCCCTTTTACGTTTTCACGTAGATATCTCATTTTGGCGCCATATTCTTCAGGAAGGCAGTAGCCCGTAGTATCAGGAATATTCAAAACAGTAGCTCCGCTTTTGATAACTTCTTCACAAACACGTGCTAGAAATGCATTGTCTGTACGACCTGCATCTTCGGCATAAAATTCTACATCCTCTACAAATGTCTTTGCATAAGCAGTTGCCGCCTTTGCGCGCTCAATGATTTGCTCGGGGGTCGCCTTGAATTTATATTTCATATGGGACTCACTTGTACCAATACCCGTATGAATTCGGGGGAATTTAGCATATTTCAGCGCCTCAGCGGCAACATCAATATCCTTGAGCACAGCACGAGTAAGACCGCATACAGTTGCGTTATTAACCAATTTTGCAATCTCAGACACAGACATAAAATCTCCTGGACTTGAAATTGGAAATCCAGCCTCAATAACATCCACACCTAAGAAATCAAGACGTTCGGCGATGACTAGCTTTTCTTTGGTGGCTAATTTACACCCTGGGACTTGTTCTCCATCACGCAGGGTCGTATCGAAGATTTGGACTTTATCTGTTTGCATACACTTGTTTTGTTGTATCAAAAATATATCTTGCTACTTCTTAAGACCAGTTAATATAGAGAGGTCTTACGATGTTAATAGCAATGTGTGTATAGGTAATAAACTGTAAATCAACTTTTTGTGCGTAAAATTATTACAACGCTTACTACTTCTAGCGATCCATTATTTATTTTAATCAAGTCCTTGTCCAAAAGTGAAAAGCGACAGTTCAAACTCTATGTGGGCCGTATTGGAGGAAATAGTCATGCAAAGTTTCTACAACTTTTTGAGGCGATGGATAAGATGAAGTCCTATGATGAGGCTGCTATTTTAACGTCAGGAATTGTTACTAAAACACAGATTTCAAACCTAAAAGCACATCTTTATCGCCAGTTGTTGATCAGCCTGCGATTGACACCTTCACATCAAAATATTCGAGTGCAGATTCGAGAACAATTGGACTTTGCGACTATTCTGTATCAGAAAGGATTATATAAGCAAAGTTTAAAACTGTTGGAAAAAGCCAAAGGCATGGCGATGGAGAATGAAGAGAAAAATATAGCCTACGAAATTGTCGAACTAGAAAAAGTGATTGAAACGCAATATATCACACGTAGTATTGGCACACGAGCAGACCAATTGGCAGCGGAAGCACGCACGCTTAGCGAACAAAATTTGATGACGAGTAAACTGTCTAACCTTTCCTTGCAGTTATATGGAATGATGTTGAAAAGTGGCTATGTTAAAAGTGATGTTGAACGACAGGAGGTAAGTGCTTACTTTCAAAGGGAATTACCTGAATATAGTCCAGAAAATTTAGGGTTTCGCGAAAAGCTATGGTTATATAAAGCACATCTGTGGTATAGTTTCTTGGTTCAGGATTTTGTGTCTTGTTACAAATATGCCGAGCGATGGGTGCGCCTTTTTGACGATCATCCCATGATGATTGAACGCAACCCTGTGTTTTATCTTAAGGGGCAGCACTATTTATTAGAATCACTGTACTATCTAAAACTGGAGAAAAAGTTTAGAAAGGCCTTGGAGAAATTAGAAGGATTACAGGCGAATGACGCTTTCGCGAAAGCGGACAACCTCAATACACTCCTCTTTTTGTATGTCAATAGCAATACATTGAATCACCGATTTATGGTGGGAGATTTTGTAGGTTTTGAAAACTTGGTTAACCAAGTAAATGAAGGGATTGTATCCCCGAAATATCGTATTGATGAACATCATGTTATGGTATTTTATTATAAGATTGCAAGCCTTTACTTTGGAGCTGGCGATTACATCACCTGTATAGAATATCTGGGAAAAATCATCAATGCCAAGAGTTTAAAAACGCGGGAAGACTTGATGTGTTTTGCACGATTACTCAACTTGATTGCACACTATGAAGCAGGTAAGGATTATTATCTAGAATCACTTTTGCGAAGCACCTATAAATTCTTAATGAAGATGGATGACTTACATGTAGTTCAAAAAGAGATGATAGCCTTTGTAAGAGGGCTGGATACTATCTATCCTCACGAACTTAAGAACGCATTTAAAAAGCTCCATACGACCTTAAAAAAGTATGAAGACGACCCCTATGAGCGTAGAGCGTTTCTATATCTCGATGTACTATCTTGGTTAGAAAGCAAGATTGAAAATAGACCTATCGCCGAGGTAATTAAGGAAAAGGCGAAACGATTGATGCGGTAGTGAGAAACAATGATTCAATGAATATGATAAAAGAGGAAGGAACATCTAATATAGCGCAATGAATAAGAAACCAAAACTAATGAATAATGACTCTTGTTACCCATTGTATATCTCTCCCTTAAGGTGAGATGCTTTTGTTAGTTTCTTTTTAGCCAGAGATGGCTCTCATTAATATTAAACCAACATATCAGTTATCGAACCTACTACAAAACAGAATCCTTCATCTAATTTCAAGCACATTCTAGAAATCAATCTGGCAATGTTGTTTATCAGTACTTCTGGGGTATTGGGGCGTTATATTCAACTGGCACCAGAGCTCACGATTGCGTTGCGAGGTATCTTGGCAGCTTTGTTTTTGGGAATCTATATCTACTGGAAGAAGGACTCTTTGCGCATTGCTTCCAGAGATCGTGGAGCGATTATTCTCGGGGGGGTATTTATAGGAGCGCATTGGGTACTTTATTTTTATGCCTTGCAATTGTCTAATGTAGCTATTGGCATGTTATCCATATTTACCTATCCTGTGATTACGAGTTTGTTGGAGCCGCTTATTCTAAAAACAAAATTTCATAAAATTCATTTGTTTTTAGCATTTCTCGTGCTCGTGGGGCTCTACTTTTTGGCCCCTGAATTTGACTTAGAAAGTGATTATACCATCGCAATACTTTGTGGAGTGCTTTCTGCCTTGTGTTATGCCTTGCGGAATATCATTATGAAAACAAAGGTGCATAGCTATTCTGGATCGGTGTTGATGTGGTACCAGATTGTCATTGTATCCGTTTGTTTGATTCCTGTTTTTTTCTGGAGCGATTTTAATGGTATTGTAGCGCAATTACCGGCCTTGGCATTGTTGGGCTTATTAACCACCACCATTGGACATACATTATTTTTAGCGAGCTTCAAGCATTTTTCTGTAACTACAGCAAGTTTAATGAGCAGTGTCCAACCTGTATACGGAATTATTCTAGGGATTATTTTTTTAAGCGAAATACCAGATGTAGGCACAGTGGTAGGAGGAGCGTTGATTTTGGTGAGTGTGATTATTGAGAGTAAACGATCAATGCGGTAATGCAATAATTGAATGATTAAAAAAACACCTTAGCACGATCTAAGTACACGCAGCCCAAACGGGATCTCCTTCAGGAACATCGGCTATAAAAGTGATTTCTTCTTTCTTTACAGGGTGTGTAATCGTTAATTTTCGCGCCAGCAAACTAATACTGCCGTCCTTATTGGATCGATCAAAACCGTATTTCAAATCACCCTTAATTGGACAGCCAATGGCCGTTAATTGCGAACGAATTTGATGATGCCTTCCCGTATGAAGATCGATCTCTAAGAGATAAAAGGTCTTCAATTTTTTAATCACGCGATAGTCGAGAATGGCTTTTTTAGAATCAGGTACTTCCTTTATATAAGCGTAACTTTTATTTTGTTTAGGGTTGCGCTTTAGGTAATGGGTGAGTGTGCCACTTTCTTCAGGTGGCAGGTTTTTAACCAGCGCCCAATAGGTTTTCTGTGTCTGACGTTCTGCAAACATCTTATTGAGTCTAGGCAAAGCCTTACTCGTTCGTGCAAAAATGACAATGCCGCTCGTCGGTCTATCCAACCGATGAACGGTGCCTAAAAATACAGCTCCTGGCTTATCATATTTCTTAGCAATATATTCTTTCACCACATCACTCAAAGGCGCATCCCCGGTTTTATCTCCTTGTACGATATCTCCAGATCGTTTGTTTATGACGATGAGATGATTGTCTTCGTAGAGTACTTGAAGGTTATGATGTGTGGATACGTTGTTGTTCATTTATAGTACTCTTAATCTATAGGACCTATGACTAATCTCGCTTTGCTTGATTGACATATGACGTAGGACAAATGGGTTCCTTATATAATGAGGAGACAGTCATATGTCTTAAGTCAGATGGCGACAGCCATCAAGTCTTATGTCATTTCGCGAAAGCCAATATCTAATACTGTTCAGACTCATTTGGAAAATCTCTCGACTTTACGTCAGCGCTATATTGCTCAAAAGCCCCTGTCATTTCTGTATACATATCTAAATAACGACGCAAGAAACGGGGATTAAATTCATGTGTCATCCCTAGCATATCATGCGTGACCAGTACTTGACCATCAACACCGCCTCCGGCACCAATGCCAATCACTGGGATGGTTAAACTTTCAGCAACCTCCTTAGCGAGCTTTGCAGGCACTTTTTCGAGTACTAAGGCACAACACCCCACTCTTTCCAGCATAAGCGCATCTTCCTTGAGTGCAGCAGCTTCTTCTTCTTCCTTTGCGCGTACGGTATAGGTTCCGAATTTATAGATGCTTTGCGGTGTCAAGCCCAGGTGTCCCATTACAGGGATCCCGGCATTAAGGATTCGTTTCACACTTTCCTTGACTTCTTTTCCTCCTTCGAGTTTAACGGCATGTCCACCACTTTCCTTCATAATACGAATGGCAGAACGCAGCGCTTCTTTAGGATCACTCTGATAACTACCAAAGGGTAAATCAACAACGACCAATGCTCGTGTAACCGCACGAATCACAGAAGAAGCATGATAGATCATTTGGTCCAAGGTAATGGGTAGGGTCGTTTCATGACCAGCCATGACATTAGAAGCACTATCCCCCACAAGGATCACATCGATTCCTGCACCGTCAACGATCTTGGCCATGGTATAATCATAGGCGGTAAGCATGGAGATTTTCTCTCCGCGTCCTTTCATTTCGGTGAGTGATTTAACGGTAATCCTTTTATATTCTTTTTTGGCTACTGACATTGAGTTATTTTTTCTGTTACAAAAATACTAAATTACAGTCCTATATAGTAAAGCAAGTGTATGAAGCTCAAATATCTTTTTATTCCGATGATTGTCGTGTTTTTGATTTTCGCTTTCGCGAAAGCCCCATTCACTAATTCGCCTTCCCAAGAAGACTATTCTAAAAAGGAAGTTCAACGGATTGTAGAGACGTTTTTTGAAGGTTTTCACAAGCAAGATTCCTCTATTATCAAAAGGGTAGTCCATGAGAATGTAATGATGCAGTCTATTGGGAAAAATCAAATTGGTGAGATTGAGTTGAGCAAACAAGATTTTGGCGAATTTTTGACCTCTATATGTAGCATTCCAGAAACTACCACCTTTGAAGAACGTATCGATAGTTATGAAATTAAGCTAGATGGTAAAATGGCTAATGTATGGACACCGTACTCTTTTTATATTAATGACAATCTAAGTCATTGTGGTACCAACAGTTTCCAATTATTCAAACGCAATGGGCTATGGAAGATATTCTATATCGTGGATACTAGAGATCGTTTAGGTTGTGGAACCAAAAGAGGCTAGTACTTCCAAAATTGCGCATCTGTGCAACATTAAATGACGACCATTATTTTTCTAACAATCTGACATTCCTACACTTATTGCTAAGCCGCCTTCACTCGTTTCCTTGTATTTCGTATTCATGTCTAGTGCCGTGTTCCACATGGTGTCAATCACCTTGTCCAATGGGACTTTTACGTTTTTAGGATCCGAATCTAAAGCCATTTCACAGGCGTTAATTGCCTTTATCGCTCCCATAGCATTCCGTTCGATACACGGAATTTGAACAAGTCCACCAATAGGATCACAGGTGAGTCCGAGATGATGTTCCATAGCAATTTCTGAAGCAATAAGTACTTGTGCAGGAGTGCCTCCCATAAGCTCTGTTAGCGCTCCAGCAGCCATCGCCGAGGAAACTCCAATTTCTGCCTGACAACCACCCATAGCTGCTGAAATAGTCGCTCCTTTCTTAAAGAGACTTCCTATTTCTGCTGCGACTAATAGATAGCGCTTAATATCTTCAAAATTGGCGTCGTGGTTTTCAATCACCATATAGTACATCATAACTGCAGGAATAACACCTGCACTACCATTGGTTGGTGCGGTTACTACGCGTCCCATAGAAGCGTTTACTTCATTAACAGCTAAAGCAAAGCAAGACACCCATTTTAGTATTTCGCGAAATTTTACTTCCGTACTTCGGATCGCATGGATCCATTCGTATTTATCGGCGTAGCTGGCTCCTTTTTGAAGCTTTAAATGACTGTCATACGCTCGTCTGCGCACATTCAATCCACCTGGAAGTGTACCTTCGGTGTGACAGCCAACATACATAGAATCTAGCATTACATCCCAAATTTGACGCAAACGTGTGTCGATTTCTTCTGCCGAATTTAGAGATAGCTCATTTTCGAGGACAATCTCTGAGATTGGTTTATTTTCATTTTGACAAAAAGCGAGCAGATCTGTTGCTTTTTCAATGGGCCTAGGGAAACACTCAAATTTCAATTGTTTGCGCCCTGAGCGTTTGCGTTCTTCTTGAACCACAAAACCACCACCTATAGAATAGAAAGTTTCTTCTACTGTTTTACCGCCCACAAGCGCCGCCTTAAAGCGAATACCATTAGGATGGAAATCGAGAAATTTTCGATTAAAATGTATCTGTGTATCTGGATCAAAATCGATAAAGCGTTCAGAATCAAAATGTAACTTTTGCTGTGTCTTTATTTTGGCTACTTCTAAAGGAATAGCTACAATATCACATGTCTGTGGATCGGCACCGGTGAGACCAAGAATGATGGCTACATCTGTAGCATGCCCTTTTCCTGTGAGAGATAAAGAACCATATAAGTCGATGTCAATCGTTTCTACACTATCAAAAACGTTAGTATCTCTGAGCTTTGATATAAAACGTCGTGCTGCACGCCAAGGTCCTAAGGTGTGTGAACTCGATGGCCCGACACCAATTTTGAGCATGTCAAACACGCTAATGGACTCTATCTTTTTAATTGGTAGATTATTCATTCTATAGGATTTTACGGAGTAAGTAATCCGTTTGTGGATCATTTCCAATGGTATATATATGCGTGTCAAATTGCTGATACCCTAAACGCTCATATAAACGGATAGCGTCCGGGTTGTGTTCCCAAACGCCTAACCAAATATAGTTTTTATCTAACTGTCTCGCGTACTTTTCGGTAAAATCCAGTAGGGTTTTCCCTATTCCTTTTCCCTGCTTGCTTTTAACGACATAGATCCGCTCCAATTCAATGCCGGAGTCTTCCTGTAATTCGTTTTGGGCACTGCCTGTATTGAGCTTCAAATAACCTATGATTTCTGCTCTATCCTTAACAAAAAAGTAGTGGCAGTGGCTGTTTTCTAGTTGTTGGGAAAGGAGTGCTTTCGCGAAAGCGCTATCCAAATACATTTTTAAGTCCTCAGGATTATTCTGAGCTGGAAATGCCTCTTGGAAGGTCGTCCGACCCAAATGGACGAGAGCATCAACCTCTGTCGGGAGTATAGGAGTGATCTGTAGCATGCAGAAAGACATTGTTTATGTCTTAAAGATACATTATTACGCTAAAAGCATGATAACAACGACAAATCCATTATTCAAAGCATGTAATCCCATGGACCACACAAGGCCTTGGTTTTTTATCTTGACCCAGCCCATCATAAAACCCGAGATCACCCGCGGAACGATAAGTAGGACCAGTGCAGCGTTTATGATAAAGTCGTCGACGTAGTTATTGATGTGAACGAGTCCAAAAAGCAGCGAACTCACAACAAGCACGGGAATATAGTGTTGGGTAAGGAAGGCTCTAATTTTTACGGTACGTTCCTCAGGAATGAGTTGCTGAACGATATAAAATAAGAGCACAAAGCAAAGCCCTATAAAACCGATTTTGAGAGACCAATGCACATCGCTGGGCAGAAAACCGTTGATATAAAATAGCGGCCAAGAGCAGAGTAGGAGAATGATATCCGTATGTATGGGCTTGATCAAGGTACGGAACATCATCTCTTCAATAATAGGTGCAAAAATAACAGCTAAGATGAAGAATTGTAGCGGACTCTCTTGTGCGAGTAAATTCAGGAATTCTTGCTTGTATTTTTCTGGCGCCAATTCGGGATATACACTTGTCAAGATCGCAGCTGCGATAAAGAATACAATATAGAGTCCCCAGAGTTTGAGGTAATAGCCAAATAAGCGTTTTGTCTTTTGCGATGCGGTCATTAATACTTGGGGTTGAGGATACGTAAGGGAATGTAGTTTATTTTCTGTTAGTAGCTGAAATGAAAAGGGCGTTACGTTTTACTTCCATTTTATTTTTTGGAAAGAAGCGTCCAGATATTTGACGTAAAACAGTATGACGTAAGACAAGCGGTACTGGATTGGAGATTAACGATTGGTGGGGGGATTTGGAATTTGAGTTTTGGCGAAGAAGTCTGGACTTAGGAAGATATGGCATAAGACTAGGAGTCTTTACAATGAGTATGTAAAAGAACGATCTAAGCTTCTCATCCTTTGGGGGAGATGCCCCGCATAGCAAGAGGGGGTTTTTAATAAAAATGACAGCTTGTCATATTTCTGGCAGTGGCATAATGATTGACTATGATGTAGTGTTGAAAATTTTAAATAACAATTAAATATACATAGAATGAGTAAAATTATAGGAATTGACTTAGGGACTACCAACTCGTGCGTAGCCGTAATGGAGGGTAACGAGCCTACAGTAATACCTAATGCTGAAGGAAAACGTACCACACCTTCGGTAATTGCATTTGTAGAAGGAGGAGAGATTAAAGTAGGAGATCCTGCAAAACGCCAGGCCGTTACAAACCCAACAAAAACGATTGCTTCTATCAAACGTTTTATGGGAAACAAGTATTCAGAAAGCTCAACAGAAGCTGAACGTTCTGCATACACAGTGGTAAAAGGAGACAACGATACACCTCGTGTAGATATTGATGGTCGTTTATATACGCCACAAGAATTGTCTGCAATGGTTCTTCAAAAAATGAAAAAAACGGCCGAAGATTACTTAGGTCAAGATGTAACGAGAGCTGTAATTACAGTGCCTGCATACTTTAATGATAGTCAGCGACAAGCAACGAAAGAAGCGGGTGAGATTGCAGGTCTTAAAGTAGAGCGTATTATCAATGAGCCTACAGCGGCTGCATTGGCATACGGATTAGATAAAAAGGATACCGATCAGAAGATCGTGGTATTTGATTTTGGAGGAGGAACGCATGATGTATCAATCCTTGAACTAGGAGACGGTGTATTTGAAGTGCTTGCTACTGATGGAGATACGCATTTAGGAGGAGATGATGTTGATCAAAAGATCATCAATTGGCTTGCTGAAGAATTCATGGCCGATGAGGATATGGACCTTCGTAAAGACCCAATGGCTTTGCAACGTTTAAAAGAAGCTGCTGAGAAAGCGAAGATTGAACTTTCATCATCTACACAAACAGAAATTAATTTACCATACGTAACAGCTACTGCTAGCGGACCTAAGCACTTAGTGCGTACGATGACTCGTGCCAAGTTTGAGCAGTTAATTGATGATTTGGTAAAAAGAACGATTAAGCCATGTCAGACTGCGTTGAAAGCAGCTGGATTGAGTATTGGTGATATTGATGAAATTATTTTAGTAGGAGGATCCACACGTATTCCTGCAGTGCAAGAAGCAGTAGAGAAATTCTTCAAAAAATCTCCATCAAAAGGAGTAAATCCTGATGAGGTCGTAGCTGTTGGAGCTGCAATTCAAGGAGGTGTATTATCTGGAGATGTGAAAGATGTTCTTTTATTAGATGTAACTCCACTTTCTCTAGGAATTGAAACGATGGGTAGCGTTTTTACGAAACTGATCGAATCAAATACAACGATTCCTACAAAGAAGTCACAAGTATTCTCTACAGCAGCAGATAATCAACCAAGTGTTGAGATTCACGTATTGCAAGGAGAACGCCCAATGGCAAATGATAACAAAACGATTGGTCGTTTCCACCTTGATGGAATTCCACCATCGCAACGAGGAACACCTCAAATTGAAGTAACCTTTGATATTGATGCCAATGGTATCATCAAAGTAAGTGCTACCGATAAGGCAACCAACAAGACACAAGATATCCGTATCGAAGCGTCTTCAGGATTGACTGATGAGGATATTCAGAAAATGAAAGCGGAGGCTGAAGCGAATGCAGATTCTGATGCAAAAGCAAAAGAGACTGCAGATAAGATCAATGAAGCTGATGGAATGATTTTCCAAACGGAGAAGCAATTGACTGAATTTGGAGACAAGCTTTCTGATGATAAGAAGAAGCCTGTCGAAGATGCCTTGGCAGAATTGAAAGCAGCTTATGAAACAAAATCTGTAGATGCAATTACGCCTGCTTTAGACAAAATCAACGAAGCTTGGAAAGTAGCTTCTGAAGAAATGTACAAAGCACAAGCAGAAGGTGGTGCACAACCAGGACCTGATGCAGGCGCTGGAGAAGCACCTCAAGAAGATGCTTCTGCCGATGTAGAAGACGTAGACTTTGAAGAAGTTAAGTAAGCAATGAGCCACTTTCTCTGAAAGTGTGTGAATCCCTTATCCCGAGAGTATCTCGGAATCTGATTCGAAACTATATTAAAATCCCCACAACAGCCGTTGCGGGGATTTTTTTTGCTTTTTAATGAAGGTACATGAAAACCCTAAAAGACCGAATGATTACTTGTACTAGAAGCCTTTGGTGGCATAAGGTGTTACTTGGTATACCCAGACATACAGCACTGTCATAGCATTGTCATACAACTGTCATTGCTTTGTCTTATTGATTTTAGTAGTACTGACGGATGAATATTTATCTTTGCTCAACACTTTAATAAGTAAGCCCTACCATGACAATAGAGACTGATAACGTGAATGTAAGAGACTTAAAACAAATGCGATTGGAGCGTCATTGGTCACAAGATCAATTAGCAGCCATGAGTGGATTGAGTATCCGAACGATTCAAAGAATTGAAAATGGTGAGAATGCAGGTTTAGAATCATTGAAATCTTTGGCTGCGGTTTTCGAAATCAATATTGAAGATTCTGATAAGAATGAAGAAATAGAGCAAATGAGAAAAGAAGAAGAGTATGTGCAAAATGTAAAAGGTCTTTATAAACTTTCTGCCGTTGCCGTTTTTAGTCTAGTCGTTCCATTTATTCTCGCTATTAATGATCCAACACTTTGGAGTGTTTTTTTATGGATCCTATTTTCTTGGGGAATCATCTTGGGGATTTATTCTTTGAACGTTTTTGATTTCTTTGGAGAAGCTTGGAAAAGAAAAATGATTCAGAATAAATTTAAAAAGAAGTAAGCGCATACAAGCAATTAATTTTATACGGTGTACGTTCACGTTTCTGTTATATATCTTTTGCAAAACATAGGCAGTCAAGAATATCCTTTAGTTTGCCATATTTTTCGATTGGAGCGTAGCCGTTTCTTTGATAGAGTTTACTTGCTTCGGGTTGCTTAGATCCTGTAAAGAGTATACATTGAATGCGATCTAGTTCTTTAGACCAGGCTTCTAATTCAGATAGAATTTTTTCACCTATTTTTTGACCCCTTACTTCGGGAGAAACATACATCCGTTTAATTTCCATTGAATTAGAATCATATATTGAGATAGCTCCACAACCAATAGCGTCCCCTTCTTTTAAGGCCAAAACGACATATTTCAAATCGGTAATGGTATTAAATTGAGATAGAGAATGAGTATTTCCATCTCTTTTTGCAAGATCAGCATTCAATAATTGCACGAGCTTTTTGAATGCTATATTTTCTGAATCGGTTCTGATTATTTTAATCATATTTTTTAAGCGTTTTACAACGATTGCATATGCACATCATTACGTGTATCTCTATTTTTGATCGAAGATATCTGAAATCAATAGACTATCCAAAAGCTTGGATTTTATATGTGCAGGATGTTCTGTTTTTTTGTCCCTCAACTGTAAGAGGATCATGAAAAAAATAAATCATACATATATCTTCCAAGAACAAAACTGAAACCTCCGGCAATGATGTTAGCGCCAAAAAAAATAAAAATAATTTTTCACTTATTCCTTTTTTTAATAGCCTTTAATGGTAGTTTCTAACTGTTATTTTCTTATAGATATTCCTATGTGATACTTGAATTTTCGGTTTAATTAAAGGTATCTTTACCACCGTATTTTTATATAGTGTATGACTTGCATATCCTTTATACAACTGCCGGCATTGTACTTTTAGAAATTTCGCTTTAAGCGAAAGAAAAAACAAATTCATGATTACAGATATCACCTTAAACAGACCAGAACCTATAACATCTAGAAAGCAGGTTGTCGTTTTTGAACGCGGCACAGATACTAGAGAAACGATTAGTGTTCTTGAAGCAGGTGATCCCGTATTGATTGAAGGTTTCTATAGCAATGGATTGGATCTTCTAAAAGCCGTACAAATTCACCTTAAAAGAAGAATGCCTAGTAAGACATTTGAAGAGCAGCGTGCTTTTAGGGATGCATATCGTACCCTTTCAAATCTCGTTTTAATTGAAGTTGCAGATCATGCCCTAAACGTTAAAAAAGCCCCTGCTATAGGCTGGTTCAAGAAATTATACCCAGAAATGAGTGATTTTCTATTGCCTTTTCCTCAAGTTCAAGGTCTCAATAGCTCTTGGCAGTGGTATCAAAGTGGAATTCCGGTGCCTGTTTTACGTAATAAAATACATCCTTTTTACGGGACTTATTTCCCAACACGTTTTGATCATTTAATCCTTTTTGACAATTGGTTAAAACGTTATGAAGGTCCTAAAAAGTCTGCCATAGATGTAGGTATTGGAAGCGGTATTCTTTCTTTCCAACTCGTTAAGCACGGTTTTCAAAAGGTTTTTGGGACAGATACAAATCCCAATGCGATTGTTGGTCTCAAAGATTTTATGGGAGAAACGAAGCTGTCTAGAAAGATTGAATTAGATTTTGGAAATCTTTTTGGACGCTGGGAGAAGCAAACAGAATTGATTGTTTTTAACCCGCCATGGTTGCCAGGATTCAAAAATCAGGATAGTAGTGAGGCGGCTATGTATTACGATAAAAATCTATTTCCTCAGTTTTTCGCGAAAGCGAAAGAAATGTTGTTGCCCGAAGGAAAATTGCTAGTCATATTCTCAAATTTGGCGCAAATTACCAATGTAACAACTGATCATCCCATAAAAAAAGAAATCGCCAAAGGCGGTAGATTCAAATTGGAGAAACAGTTAACACG